>NZ_NOLI01000115.1:0-25419 GCF_002245975.1 Nostoc sp. 'Peltigera membranacea cyanobiont' 213
GCATTGATAGCACCTTTGAGAATCCGTTTCTGGATTGCTTAAGAATCCCCATCCGCCTACGCGGTGGGGAGTATCAAAATAAAGAACTTAGTGCTTTCACTAAAGCCTGATTTTGTTCATCAGTACCAACAGCGATCCGTAATTTATCATCTAGTCCAGGCTGCTTGAAGTAACGGATTAAAATTCCCCCTTCCTTCAGTTTTTGATAGAGATATTCCGCTTTTTTTTGTGGAGGCTGTACCAGCAAAAAGTTAGTTTGGGAATCCCAAACATGAAAACCTAATTGTTTTAAGTCTGTTGCCAACTGGTTCCGTGATGCTTTAATCTTTGCCACACAAGCATTTTTATAAACTTGATCGGTAATAGCAGCTGTACCAATTGCACAAGCGATCGCATCAATGTTATAGCTATCCTTCACCTTAAACAATCCCTGCAACAGTTTGGGATTTGCCACCCCAAACCCCAGGCGCAATCCAGCCAACGAGTAGCCCTTAGATAGAGTGCGAATTATGATGACATTTTCGTATTCCTTTACCAAAGCCAATGCATTTTCTTCGGTAAAATCTATGTATGCTTCATCAATCACTAAAACTCCAGATAACTGGCTGGCTAATTTTCGTAGTTCATTTGTTGTTACCAGATGGCCCGATGGACTATTAGGCGATGCAATGAATGTCACAGAACCATCGACAGCAACCAGTTCTTCCAAAGGTAAACTGTAGTCCTCGCTGTAGGGAATCTCAACAATTTCCGCAGCTTGCATTTCTGCCAATGTGCGATATAGGACATAAGTTGGCATCGGATAAACTACCTTCTTCCCAGGTTCTACACAGGCTCGAACGATCAGACTCAACAATTCGTCACTACCATTTCCGACAACGATCCAATCACTAGGAACTCCTAAAACTTTACTTGCAGCTTGCCGGAATTCCCCACCAAAAGGTTCTGGATATCGTCGCAACCACTCGCCATCGATATTCTTTAGCACAGCTAGTGCCGCAGGGGAAGGGGGATAGGGGTTCTCATTGCTGTTAAGTTTGACGATCTGTGTACCGCGTTGAGGCTGCTCACCGGGAATGTAGCTAGCCATTGCATCAACGTTGGAGCGAAAGTATTTAGTCATAGGGCATTGGGTGTGTATCTTAAGCAAATTTGAACTTACAATTTCTGACAATATCGTTTTTTGTCGTTTACATCAAAAAATACGACTTTCTAAATTACGAATGAGGAATTATCAACAGATGCCAGATAAATGGAATCCAGAACTATACGAACGATTTGAGTCCGAAAGAAGTCGTCCGTTCTACGACTTGGTAGATATGATACATCGGCAAAAAAACTTACGAGTTCTCGATTTAGGATGTGGAACCGAAAAATTAACGAAATATCTGCACGACACCCTAACAGCACAGGAGACTTTAGGGATAGATGCTTCTGAGAAAATGCTGCAAAAGGCTCGTCAGTATGAAGGTAACGGACTGCGATTTGAGCAAGGAAAAAATGAGATATATTATTTTTTACAAACCTTATGGCGTTCTCAGCCAGTTTACGAAAGATGCTCCCACACATAGCACTCTAAAAGATTATATTGATGTACCTGATGTGTATCCTGTGGGACGCTTAGACTGGGATAGTGAAGGGTTGCTGCTGTTAACGAACGATGGGCAATTGCAACATCGCCTCGCCCATCCGCGTTTTGGTCATAAACGTACTTACTGGGTACAGGTAGAGCGAATTCCAGATACAGATGCGATACAAAGGTTGCAAACAGGTGTAGAAATTCAAGATTACCGCACTCAACCAGCAGAAGTGAGGCTCTTGCCAACAGAGCCACATTTACCTGAACGTAACCCGCCGATTAGATTTCGCAAAAATGTACCCACAGCTTGGCTAGAAATGACTTTGACAGAGGGAAAAAACCGCCAAGTACGGCGCATGACTGCGGCTGTAGGGTTTCCGACTTTGCGGCTAGTCAGGGTTAGCATAGCCCACCTACAATTAGATGACCTACAATTGGGTGAATGGCGCGACCTCACGACATCTGAACTGCAATTTCTACATAATTTTAGTAAATCAAAAAGTTTTCCTTCCAACTCACCGTTCGCGTAATAGGATTTGACTAATACCAATTTAATGTGAAGTTGCAAATATCTCGCTCCCCCTAAATCCCCCGATAAATTGGGGGACTTTGATAGATATTTTTCCCGTTCCACCCTTAATAAGGGGAGTCAGCGCGGTCTTGGGGGTTTCCCCCATGAGCGACTGGCGTGGGCTAGGGGGGATCGAATTCTATGCAGCTTCATAAATAATTGGTATAAGATTTTATCTATCAATTAGTTGTTGACAGACTACTAGATAGCAATACTCTGTGCGATTTGAGATGGTAAAAGACGAACATAAGGATATTCAAGAGAAGCATTACGTTGGATTATCTGTTCTTCAATCTTTCTTAATCGCACCTTTTGAAAATCTTGAAAAACTTTTCTGGCAGCTTCATCTTTAAAAGGATTAGCCATAGTTAACAAGGATTCACTGCTAAATGGTACGGGCATACTCAAAGCCTTGACTAACACAATTTGTTTAAACGATTGTAATCTGTTAGGCAATCTGTCAACTAAATTTACTGTTGACTGTTGATTCTCTAACAAATCATTAAAAGGTTGATAAATAGCAAAAGGCATATTTGGCACCCAGGAAGCATACTCATACTGGCTAAAATTTACAGCCGAATGTTGTGCGGTCGCTGTAAAAATCACGTTGGTAATGATGGCAATGAGATCGTTTAATTCCGTGAGAGAGCCAGTAATTTGAGCGGATTTTTCTGGGGAAAGTAAACCTTGAATTCTGCCGAATTCGGGGCTGACGAGTTCATTTTTCCATGCTTGCAACTCAGCATCATTCACCAAATCTTCTTTGGACTTGTAATATAACCGCAGAATGTCGGTAACATAAGTTTCAATCGCATCCCAAATGGTAATGGCATCATCCCGATAATAATAATTTGGCAAGTCAGCGACATCACGAGCAGCTAAGGCGATAGGTAAGGCTCGACGATAGAATATATGTGGTTCACCTTGATAGTTTTTGCCAGTACCTGTGTATGCCCGTCTCAGCAACTCATTAGAACCCGTAAATCCTAAAGCGCCTGTAACATCAAAAAAGCCCTCATGACCTAAGAAAATACCTCGCGCCATTTCATTAATAGCAAAGGTATTAAAGAAATGTGATTGGAGTATCTGCAAGACAATATGCTGAGGTGAGAGTTGCCGATAGGAAGCAACCGCAAAGGTTTCAATGATTAAATGGGTATCCATTAAGTGTGAGACTATCCCTTGATAGGCAATATCGGCACTCGATACGGCCATTTTGGCAGTCAACCAATTTTCTGGTGAAGATTGATGAGTGAAGATAGGGTTTTTGTTCAGGTCATGAAAACTGTTTCCTTGCTGAAGACGAATGGCCAAAGGCATTAATTGGTCTTTTTGATTAACGTGGAGTAAACATAGGGGGGCAAGTGGATATTTACCTAGTTGATCTTCAAGTTCATTGGTAATAATGTCAGCGAGGATTTTGTAATCCATTATATATAAACGATTGTTTGCCAATTCCGTCGCTAGACTGCTTCCCTGGGGTAGTAAACCACTGATGATTGCATCTGTCACAGGAAAATTTCCATCGCTGCGTAAATCTTCCGCTTTACACTTACGAATAAAAGCTGGATTGATCCCATAGATGCGTTCTCTGCCAAATTCAGCATCTGTAGTCCAGTTATTGGCTACCTTGGGTTTCTCAAAGCTTGTCCAAGGCTGGAAAAAATCATCTAGGTCTTCGATTTTATTCCATTTGTTCAATAATTTCAGACCTTCAGCCAAACCTAAGTCTGCCGTTCTTTGAAATTTAATTTTTCCTTCTCGAACCAGCTTCAAAAAGAGGAAAAATTCCACCAGAGCAACACCTAAGATTCCTTTAACAACTATCCATTGAAATCTGAGAATCTTAGCAAGAGAAAATCCCTGTTTCTCTGGTAAATTTTTGATGTGTGGTGGTACATAGGCAGGGTTTAGTTTCCATTCATATTCGGTAGCTGAATCTTTCCCAGACAAGGTAATAGCCATGATTACTATCCTTAAACTAATAGAACGAAATTATTACACTAAGATTAAAGACCCAGAAATTAGTCATAAGGGTTTTATGAATTTTAAATTCATCCTTAAGGTTAGGAACGAGTAACCTTGAGATGAAAAGGTTTATTGGGATAACCCTGCACAATAGGTAGAGGATCGACATTTTCGAGAGTACCTAACCGCAAGACTTGTTTTACTGCTAGGGGAATCTGTACCATCGAGAAGTATTTACCGTGACAGGTGTGTAATCCAGCTTCAAAAAAGGTATAAGCTAAATGAGGGGGTCGTCCGACTTTAAATTCTTGTGGTGCATCAATGACACTGGGATCGTGCATAGCGGCTATACTGCAAGCTAAAACTTGAGTTCCGGCTTTGATGGTTTGCTCATAGTCAGTTCCCTTACCCAGAGTATAGTCTTGTAGACAGGTGTTAATCACGCCCGGTGAAGGTTGTCTAAAGCGTAAAGATTCCCAAACATATCCGGCAATAGCATCATCCCGATCTTGCTGTGATGCTGCGATCGCTTCTTGAAAAATCTCAGGACGTTTCATTAATTCTACTATTACATTAGTGATGGCAATAGATGTCAAATCAACACAGGCTGACATCATAAACAATAGACTACTAACGATGTCCTCATCGGTGGTGTAAGTCGTTGGCACAGACTGCATCAGCAAATAACGCTCTAACACGTTAGGATTTGATGGAGGGTGCATCTCTGGTTGAGTTTTAACTAGTCCAAATAGATGTTCCCAAAAACTTGGCTTAGGTACAGGATTGCCGCCCGGTAATTTTGCGCGAGTGGCTTTAAGAATTTCTCTGATTTTTGGTTTCAATTCATCACTGGCAGCTGTCGCATGTGCGTTGAGTTCGGGAGAGTTGCTCAGATTTCTGACTGCGCCCTCATTGATGTCATGTAGCCACTGAACTAATTTGTCTATGGGTAATCCTTGCAAACCTAGATACCTTGATATTGCTGTAGCCGGGAGTTTTTTAGCATAGTCAACTAGATCAAAGGGGGTATCTTCTTTGACATTTTGCAGCAGAGTTGCCGCTTCTTCAAGCAAAATTTGATGATACCGAGAGATATCCGCCATAGGGAAAGCTAGACGGAGAATTGATTTACGCTGTTCGTACTCTGGTGAAGGTGGTAGTTCCACCACTGTATTGCCGATGAACTTCAACATATTTTGTTTCAGTAAATCGGTAGTGAAGATTTCATTGAGGGTCAATACGTCTTGAATATCTTCATAAGATGTTACTAGGGTAAAGGCAGGTGCTTTCAAAATCGGAGATTTTTCACGAAGTTCATTGAAAAACTCTACTGGGGAAATTGCGATCCATTTACCAATTAGCTGCATTTGTGCTTGAGCAGATGCAATTGGGTTGGGATTGTTATCCACAGCTTCTTTTAATTGTTCTAGAAAACTCTTATTTTGCTCTGTCATAGTTGGTATCTAGTAGGTTTGTAAAAAGCACTATTCCTAGCAAGTAAATTAGTTATAAATCTTTATATTTCCTACTTACTATTTGTACAAAGCTACAAATGCCAAGAAGCGAATTCCAGAAAATCTTACCTAAAATTAATAAGAATGCTTCCACCACATTGGAACGGTGCTACTAGTACCAAATAATTTATTATCGAGTAACTTTTGTTTTTTATGCTACATCAAATATATAAGTAGTTGTGACAAGGGTTGGCGATTGTGCGGAGCGTAGTGGCAAAGGCAATCACCTGTTTTGAGAAAGCGTGCTTCTTCAGATATCCCCTATTTCATCAAATTCATTCTTGATTACGCGAATGGTGAGTTCCAAGACTAATGCTCTCTAAGAGGAACTTAACTTTCTATTGTTACCTAGCGGCTTTCCAATCTGAGGAGCATTTTGCCCACTTGGGATGCGTGGCTATATTAACCAAAACTTTGAACAACATACATATCGCTACCTCTATCCCCTACTAAAAGCAAGTTACTGTCATCAGTTTCTATATCTCGACTGCCAGCAATACCCTTTTGTACAACTTTAATTAGTCTTTGGGGAGTAAAAGATTCCAATTCTACAAACTTTCCAGATTCTAACCATGCTAATTCTTCAGTAGATAAACTTTGACGAATTTCTTCAGGTAATTCTTTAGCTGCTTGCGCCGATTCAGGAGAACATTGAATGAACATTCCACGTTTAGTAGCGATAATTTGACGTGGCGTTAATCCGATATCAATAATCGCAATCTCGCTATTGAGAAACCAACTAGCATTGGTTCTAAGACGATGAACTAAACCAATACCTCGTGGATTGCAATCATGCACTGCATATACTTTCAAATCGGGATTACGGCGCAGCATTTGCATTGTGGTGTCAAAAATGCTTTGAGGATATCCAGTAATGCTGAGAATTGCACAGTTATTTTCAAAGTGGAAATTATTAGCAATTAATAATTGAGCAATGGCAGCACTATCACAAACGACTAATCTATCAAAACTGTAAGCAGTTACATCGGGATTAACTGTCGCTGGTGTATTTTCCTGGTTTGGAGCAGGAAGAATTTTGAGAATTGAACCATTTATTTGCTGCCAACGATCTAGCAAATCTTTAAGCTGAGATTCAGGAAATAAAAATTCTTGTGTTAAAAATCCAATTCTTCCTAACTGTCGGGTTCCTAAATATATAGGCAGCATCCCCAAAATAACAACAATGGTAAAGAAGCTGAATGAGTTTGAAGCGAGACTTAGGGAAATTCCTATAACAAGGATAATCCCTCCGATAACTTGTAAATTTCTAGCATTTTGTTTGCGAACTTTATTGTTGAGTTTAACTGAATTAGTTCGTTTTAAAAATATCAAAATAAACACAATATTTACGACGAGCGGGCCAATGATTAAAAAAAATGTAAAGAAATTCAGAAATACATATAAAAATAACCAGCTAAATTTGGGAAAAGATTTTGATCTGAGACGATTATCTAAAAAATAAAGTAGTTGCTTTGGTGTAAAAAACAAGGTATTATTTGCAGTAATATCAGCGATCGCCTTTGCAAAAAAAGGATCGGTAATCTTAATATTACTCATATTGGTTGGTTCAAAGGCAAAGGTATGATTGCATTTTAGACACCGACCTTGATTAGCTGTCCGGTCTTTTAGTTTATTGTCAGTTCCACAGTTAATACACTTCATAATGGTTTTTTGATGTTAGTTATTAATTGTTAGTTATCAAGTATCTGATTTGTTAGCAAAACACTATAGTCTTCCCGTTGACGAATCAAGCGATGTGTGCCATTTTCTAGCAAAACTTCCGCAGGTTTGGGGCGATGCAAAAAGTGAGACGACATGGCATAACCATAAGCACCGACATCTAAAATGGCAACGATATCACCAATTTCTAAAACTGGGAGTTGGCAATTTTTCCCCAGATAATCTCGTGAATATGTGGTGTTACCACAAATATCAGTTGTGAATGGATTGTCTGCTTGTTTCCAAGTGATAATTTCTCGGTAGCCGCCGTGTACTGAGGGTACTGAAAGATTAGCAACGGTGGTATCAACTCCAACAATCTGTTTTTCTCCTTGCCATTTCACAGAAACAACTTGAGCAAGCAAAGTTGCACATCCGGCGATCGCACTTCGTCCCGGTTCAATTACCAAATCAATTTTCCGCCCTAAACGCCTAATTCTCTCGGTTAACTCACCCCCAAAGATTTCCCAATCAAATGCTGTTTTGTTGTGGTGATACGGATAACCAAAACCACCACCAAAATCTAAATATTCCCAATCGGGTAACAGTTGGGCTGTGGCGATTAGCGTATCAATTACTTGGGTGAAAGCGGCTGTGGCGTTAGTTCCGGTTCCTCGATAGAAGTGTAAACCACTCAGCTTCAATCCAACCTCAGCAGTTAAAGCGATCGCATCAGCAAATTCTTCAGGACGTACACCAATGCGGCTATCTCCGGTAATTTCTGGTAAATTCAGGCGTAAACCCAGCCGAATATATTTCTCTCTGCCTTTGGGCAAAACTTCGCAGCACAACTGCAATTGAGCCAGACTATCGAGATTGAGAGTTGTAATTCCCCAATTTAAGACTTGTAGCATCTCAGCCCGATTTAAATTACTGCCACTATAAACAATCTCACTAGGATCGAAACCAGCTTGCAATCCCAAATAAATATCTCCTGGGGTATTAGCGTGAAGTCCCCACCCAAATGAGCGAAAAATTTTTAACAGCGCAATATTACCATTGGTAACGCTGGCAAACCGAAATTGCGTGTAAGGATAGCTGACAGCCTTAGTAATGCGCTCAATAGTTTCGCGTAAGCGATCGCCATTATAAACATAAAGCGGAGAACCATAAGTACTCAGCAACTCCTTGGCAAGTTCCTCAGCAAATGGGATACATGAGAAGATTAATTGCTCGCTCTCAACTCCTACCTTTTGTACAGACGCGATTAATCGCGTCTCTCCTAACTCTTTTTTATCTAATCTTGCCATCGCTTATAACTCCTCCATAGCCGACGAGGCAACCAAAAAGGATGATCCCAGGACTGTTTACTTCGTTCTTCATTTAAAACATGCGATCGCCAAAGTTGCCACATAATAAGTAACCAGAGAGTCTCACCAATCCGCCGCCCTTGAATACCTGCTCCGAGTTTGCCATTAACGATTTGGGCTGCAATGTGAGGATAAAAGTGATTGTTAGCGCGAAGTATTTCTGGATTGAGCCAGATGCCTAGCTGATGCCAAAAATCATTTAAACACCAAGAAGTTAAGGGAACCCCCATCCCCCGCTTTTGTCGCCAAACAATTTCGGGCGGGAGCCAATTTTCTCCGGCGCGTTTGAGGATATATTTTTCACAAGCTCCCTGCAAACAGAGTTCTCCAGATAGGCTAAATGTCCATTCTGCTAGAGGTAAATCACAAAAAGGCGATCGCACCCATAATCCATGAGTAAACCCCAATGCAGTCGCACGGGGATGGATATTCTGCGCCCCTTTGAGCATCAAACCAGCGCGGCGCAAGCGATGCAGCAAAGATGGACACTCATTGTAATCAAGAGCCGCCAATAGCCAATCTTCGGGAGGCAAATTTTGGATCTGTGCATAGACTTCTGGCTGATAAACTTGAGATTCGTATCCTCCAAGACGATGAAAAGTGCGGAGATATTGCTGGATAAAAGTTTCCTGTCCGGCGGGATTTTCTGACTGATAAACACCTGCGGCAATTAAAGGTTTGTTTGTCCAACCGGCAAATAATTGATCTCCACCTTCGCCGTTAAAAATTACCTGAGTTTCCTGACTCGCCCTTTCAGATAGAAGATACAACGGAACACACACGCCATCTCCAAAGGGCAAATCTAATGCTTGCACAGTCGGAATTAGGGCATTTTTGATGGAATTTGGGGTTACTGCAACTTTAATAAGCGGAATTTTGAGAAACTGGGCGACTTGTTCAGCATAAGGATATTCTGGAATGCCTACGTCACCAAAATCTAGAGTGTAGGCGCGGACTTTCACTCCTGCTTGTACCAACAGCGCCGCCACCACTGAAGAATCGAGTCCGCCAGAGAGAAACACCCCAACAGGCTCATCCTTTAAATCGGCAATCTGTCGTTCAATGGAATCTTTAAGGAGGGTTTGCAATTCGGTAATTGCTGTAGCTTCATCTGTTAACTGTTTTGGGGCTTCCCGCCATGAGTGGATATTTTTAGATTCAGGCGATCGCAAAATACCTGATTGGCGATCGCTCTGCCAAACTAATTCAGTTCCCGCCGTCACGGCAAACACTTCCTTAACAGGGGTTAAAGGTGTGGGAACGTAAGAAAAGCAGCTGTAGCCGGATAATCCAGCAATGCTAACTTCTGACTGTTGTAATATCGGTAAGAGTAGTTGCAGTTGGGATGCAAACCAGATTGCTTGTCCTTGCTGAGTCCAATACAAAGGCATCTTTCCGAAAGGTTCTCTACCCAAAATTAGGCAGTTATTTTCTTGGAGACTTACCCAAGCGTCGGGTGAAGTGAATAATCCTGATGCGGAAATAGCAGCAATTTGATTTTCTAGCGGTGGGGAATTTCCATCAATTCCTATATAAGCAACATTCCAGATAGGAAGAGGATAATTTCTCTGTGCAGAGAACTGACTTTTCACGCCCTCTCCTTTTGTCGGGGAGAGATTTTTTAGAATACTACTTAACAGCGCTTCCAATTCATGTTGAGCGCCGTAACCCCAATAGCCTAGAAAGTGATGCGGGATGTTGCCCATCTGGACTATTTCACTTCAAAGGTTTCATCGCTAATCTGCCGACCTTCCAGGAACATCTGCACCTGCCAATTGCCAACAGTTGCAGCCGGATTAATCGGGTAGCGACACTGAGTATCCCAGACAGACGTATTAATTTCGCGGGTTTGATATTTGTTTTGCTTGACAATTTGACCGCTTGGGTCAATCCAATTACAGGAAAGAGCTAGCTTTTTACCCAAGGGTGCATCCTTTAAGGTGACACGGTAAAAAACTTCTGGGTTGGTTTGGCGGGAAATTGTCTTCAAGTCACCGCCAGTATTTTGTACCAAGGTGATGCGGTCTTGTTGAGCAGAAACACGAGAGAGTGCAGAATTTTGTTGCCGGATGAAAAATATTGTAGATGCACTCAGTATGATTAATAATGCCACCACTCCAGAGGCAATCCATCGATTCCGGCGTTGTTGTACCTCCAGTGCTTGGCGGCGATTTAACTGAATCAGGGCTTCATCTAGTAACTCTGGCGGTAAATTCAACTCCTGTAAAATTTCTCTAACCTGCTGTTGGTCTAGTTCCGCTTCTCGACGCACTTGTAGACCTTCTACTTCAGTGACTATTTGTGATAATTGCTCTTGAGTCAGTCGCTGCGTCATAGCTTAACTCCTGTTAAAAAACTTTATAGCGATCGCTGATTACGTGCAATCAGAATAACTCTACATTAGACATCTAACTTTTGTAGATATAGGACTAGTATTTAATTTCTGAAAAAATCTAAGTATGTGTAGGGTGTGTTACGGCTTCCGTAACGCACCAAAACATAAAGGGTGGTGCGTTAAGCCTACGGCATAACACACCCTACGTATATTTCAAAAATCAAATATGAGTCCTATACATCATAAGCTACAAAATAAAGTTGTTGCTTTTCAGATTATTTCTGAGATATCTTTCCGAAAGCTTTATTTATTTTGACCCAATCTAAAATCTAAAATCCCAAATTGCTATGACTCAAGAACAACAAACCGCAATTGAAGGTATCTATGAAGTCTGTATTGGCATCCCGGAACCAATTTCTGCAATTCAGTATTGGGAGCAATTTGGCTATCGCATTGGTGAAGTGGGTGAATTAACCGCAGATGTAGCTTATCAATTATATGGAGTAAATTCGTCTTTACGCTCAATCCGTCTCTACCACCAAAATTCAGATCATGGTTTGATTCGGCTGATGGTTTGGCAAAATCCGACCCATCCAGGTTTAGGAACAGCGTCGATGAAAATTAAAGGAAATCGTTGGGCGACAAGCTTAACGACAGATGTGTTAAGTATCTTAAATCATATAGAAGATGCCAAAGCCGCAGGTTTTCCGATTAGACATAGTAACCCTTATTGGGAAGTCATCTACAACAAAGAAAAGAAAAGCCGTCCTTTTATTGAGCCAGCAGTTGGTGTACGAGAAATGCTGCTACTGCAACCTTTAGCTAGACAGGTTTTATTTCAACGGTTTGGCTATACACTGCCCCATTACGGACAAGTTAACCAGAATGCGGCTCTCAAGACTAGTCAGTTTACCCATATAGGAATCATCGTTCAAGATGACAGCAAAGAAACCCTGAAGTTTTATGAAGAAGTTTTAGGTTTGCTGCGTGTGCGTGATGATGTCGAAACTAGCTATGAATCTTCGCCAGCCGGTCGAGATATTTTTGACCTTAACCCTGGTGAAAAGTTTATTGTTACTACTTTTGACGATCCCCGTTCTTCTAAGTCTGACCTGATGGCTGCACGCAGTGGTAGACTTTATATTGTTCGATTCCCAGAATCTCTTAATTTAGAATCGCGCTTTGAGGCTGCCCAACCAGGTAGCTTGGGTATGTCTTTATATACCTATCGGGTTAAGGGAATACAAGAGTATTGCGATCGCATCAAAGCAAGTACTGTACAAAAAGTTACAGACATGATTAGTAATGAATTTGGCGAGACGAGTTTCTCCTTTATTGCACCAGATGGCTATTTCTGGACTTTGCTAGAAGGTAATTAACGACATAGGGGACACGTCGCCGTGTCCCCCTGGTTAGCAATAAACTGATGTCAGTACTTTCTGAAATTCAAAATTTTCTTAAGCAAAACTGACTTGTAGCGTATAAAAAGTAGGATCGAAGCTGGGGCTAGCAGAGAAAATTCCGCCATTTTGAGGGAAGGCAGGATAGTCACTCACTGAAATTGAGTACGTACCTGCACCCAAAAAGCTGCTGATTAATGACGAATTGCCACCGCCACTATCATCGTCACTAGTCACTAAATTCCCAGCATTGTCAAACAGTCCGAGAACCGTATCTCCTGATGTCACTGTCCTAATATTGACAGTTCCTGAATTTGCTAGGGTAAATCTAAAAAAGTCAAAATCAGCACTATTCCCTGGTTGAACTGTTGCTAACTGGGCTTCAAGATTAATGTTTGAGCCTGATGATAAGGAACGTAACCCTTCAGCGCTACCCAGTGTATTATTTGTCCCTTCTCCAGCATTTTCTTGCTCATTGAAAAGGAAGTCATCACTATCAAGTCTGAGATTGGTTTTCCCCTGTAGAATACCTATAAGCTCATCCGGCTCTGTTCCCGGTTTGTCTACGAATATTCGTGTATTGGTTCCAACAACTTGCAGGCTGTAGTCTTGTGGTGCTCCTTTGAGTCGAATTAAATCTTGGCTAGAGTCGAAGTCAGTAATAGTAGCGTAGTCCGCCAAACCAGGATTCACAGTATTATTATCGTCGTAGTAAATATTTATAAGATCCCCTAAGATAAATCTATCTGCCCCAGCCCCACCTGTAAGGGTATCAGTTTCTCCTAACCCAGGTGGAAGCAGACTATTAGGGAAAACACCGATGAGAACGTCGTTTCCAGCATCCCCATTGAGTTTGTCATTGCCTGGCCCACCCTGTAGGCGATCGTTGCCGTCACCACCATTGAGGGTATCATTGCCAAGACTACCATCTAGGGTGTCATCGCCTCCTAAGCCATTTAAAGTGTTGTTACTACTATTACCAAAGATAAAGTTGTTAAGAGTATTACCTGTCCCACTGATGGCACCAGTTCCTGTCACCGTCAGGTTCTCCACATTGGTCGCAAGTGTGTAGGCGATAGAAGACCGGACGATATCTGTGCCGGAATTAGCAGCCTCAATAATGGTATCAACAGCACCATCAATGATGTAAGTATCGTTGCCTGCTGCCCCATTCAAAGTGTCAGCACCTGTACCTCCATCAATTGTATCATTGCCATTTCCACCGTTTAGACTATCGTTGCCATTATTACCAAACAATTGGTTATTTTGGTCGTCACCAATAATGATGTCATTTGCATTTGTGCCTTTGACATTATCAAAGTTGACTACAGTAAATGGCAATGTTCCCAAACCAGGAACGTTATTGGCAGACAAACTTTGGGTTTGCAGATTAACAGTAATAGATACTCCAGCCAAAGATTGGGATGCATCTATAGTGTTGTTAGCAACATTAGCATTAGCAATAATCTTTTCTACTTTAAAGAGCGTATCTTGCCCCAACCCGCCAGCTTTTTGAATGGTTCCAACACCTGACAAGGTAATAGTTTGACTTACTTGACTGTAGTCTGCAATATCTATGCCATCTCCACCATTAATACTGTCGTTACCCTGACCGCCTTTGAAGGTGTCGTTTCCGATGCCTCCATCAAGTGTGTCATTGCCATCTCCACCGATTAGACTATCGTTCCCTGTCCCACCAGCGATAGAATCATTACCAGCTGCACCATTCAAGGAGTCATTACCGGATGTACTATTGGCATTACCACCAATAGCCCAACCTACTATTGTATCATTTCCCGAAGTCCCAGAGATATTGTCAGGATTTGTACTACCAAAAATAAATGCCATGTTATTTCTCTTGAATTTCTAACTAATAGGTCAGTTCAGCCTTAGTCAAAGAACTATTTATCAGTTCAATGTAGATTACTTATCATTTGTATAATCCTATTTCCCAACCCTTAATTATTAATTGGGCTAGGAATTTTCAAATAAAAAATATCCAACTATTTATTGTGGGCTGGGTAGAAAAGTCCGGCTTTGGTTACGGGCGAACGAGATACCTACTTAACAAAATTAGATAATTTATTTAATGAAAATACCTTAATAGATTAATCAAATGATATGTAATTAGGTCAAATATTTTGTCAATGTAATTGGTTTTGAACCCAGCTGTAATTATTTAATTACCATGAATCAAAGGTTACATTAGCTTATTTATCAAATCTTTAAAATCTTAATAAATGCGATTTGTAATACATTGAATTATCTTTGTAAGAAGTAATTAAATATTGTTTCAAAGCTACTGATTTTTTCGTAAATGTTGCGATACTTTTCCGCTTAAGGTGGTACTGGTCGTTAAATCAGGTTTATTCGTAAATAAATATTATCTTTAAGAAAAGAAAATACTTTTGTATTAAAGAAGTAAGTTTTATAATAGATAAGTTAAATTTATATATTAGTCCAGAGAACTTGGCGCTTAATAAAACTGAAGCTTTACATAAATTTTATATAATTCCTTTAAGCGCTCTTACCCAATCGCAATTCCCAATCCCTTTTACGTGTCAATAAAAATTTGAGGGATGAATCAATTTTTAAATTTCTTTTGTTTTTCTCTTCCTTTGTGTGCTTCGCGTCCTTTGTGGTTCGTTCCTTTACCCATCAAACTATAGCGGTTCTCAGTTGAGTGAGGTACAAGAACCCCACCCCCAACCCCCTCGCCGCAAGCGAGGAGGGGGCTATGAAGTATCTCATGTGATTAGAAAGCGCTATAAGTTGACAGACTACTCCGCTTTTCGATTTACCTGTAACCAAATTTCTAAACTGAGAAGCAACCACAGCTTCACCCCATAACGACTCCAAGTATCTCCTTGATAGTTTAACCAATTGCGAATTGGTAACTGGTTCAAGTAAGGAGTAATAGCCGCATCACCATTGAGCAATAAATCTCTGGCTTCTTGCTGCCAATATTTCCGAAATCCTAACTGCACGGGCACCATCATGCCGCTTTTGGGACGATGAATAATCGCATCTGGTAAAATATCTGCGTTCGTCGGAGACTTACCGTAGGTAATCGCTTGCTTTAAGACAGCTTTTTCTTCCACTCCCGAAAGCTTATACTCTGGAGGGATTTCCATACTTAAATCTACTACTCGTTGGTCAAATAGAGGAGAACGACCTTGTAAAAGGGCTGCTTGAGTCAAGTTACTGACTTTGGTCAGAATTTGGTCAGCGCCTTTATATTTGATGTTCATTGCCATCAAACGATTCAGATAGCTGGCTTGGGAAGATAAATCTTCTTCAAAAACCCAAGGTGCTGTTTGTACTGCTGTCCAAACTTCTGGTTTTAAAAGTTGCGGTAAGTCTACAGCGCACTTTTGGAAGGAAATTAAATAAGCTTGCAATGCATCTTGATTGGTGACAGAACCATATAAACTATTAATTAGCATTGGCTGATTTTTTGGCCCGCCAAAACAGGGGTCGCCACCTTCACCATTTAAAATTACTTCTACGCTTTCTCTCGCTAATCGCCCCAGCAAAAGGTTGGGAACAGTTAGTGGGTCGCCAATGGGGTCATCTAAATAGGCCATTGTTTCTGGCAGACGTGACCACATATCCTTAAAAGTAATTTCTAAAATGTGGTGCTGCGTCTGGCAATGGGATGCAACGAGACTAGAAAATTCTAACTCATTGGGACATTCAGAACCGAAATGAATCGAGAAGGTGTGAACTGGTGCTTTGTGGAATTTCGCTACTAAAGCAGTGATACTGCTAGAGTCCAAACCGCCAGAAAGAAAAACGCCGACGGGTTCATCGGCTGGTGGTAAATATTCTTGAACAACTTGCTCTAGGAGTTCTCGCAAGCGATCGCCATGCCATGCTAAAGGTTGATCTACTGCTATAATCTGTTCTTGAAGCTGCCAATACGCTTCAACTTTGTGGTCGGGAAATTCTAAAACGGTTCCAGGTCGCAGTTCCCGCACCTGTTCCCAAAGCGTTCGTTCGCCAGGAACAAAGGCACAACAAAGATAATCTCGCAACGCCACCAAATCTAAATCGGAGGAACGATGGGGTGATAAAGTTCTCAGTTGAGGCGCAATCCAACGAACCGAACCAGTGGTAGTGTAGTAGAGGGTACGAACACCGATGCGATCGCGAACTAACTTCAATACCTGTTTTTCTCGATCCCAAATCACTAGCGCAAACATCCCCACAAGTTGGCGAAGACATTCAAACCCCCATCGTTCCCAAAGATTAGCAACTATTTGCAAAGAAGTTTCTTTAAAGCTATCCGGTTCAATGCCTAACTTTTGTAGTAACTGCACTCGGTTAGTTAACCAAATATCACCAACAACAACAAATCGTCCTCCAGAACTGATGGCTAATTTTTCCGTCAGAAATCCAGAAGCTGTACGGGGTAGAATTACAGAAAAATTTTCATCTCGCCAAGCGATATTTTCATAACTTTTATCAACTTTTCCCCAAGCTACGCGCCAGGTTGGGTCAGTTTTGGTGAATTCGATTTTAGGAGATTTACGATTTTTAAACGCATCAAATAGCATGGGAAATTTTCAACGCATAATTAGTAATTTTAGGCAGTTTTAAAATAAATAGACCACACACAAATCTATCTTCAAGAAGGCTAATTATGCAATTCAATTTGGAACAGCTTACCTTTCTCCAAGATGCAAGCAGATTCTATCCCTAAAACGATCGCACAAGCAAGTCAGCAAATGCAAAGTGGCTTGCTAACTTCCAGAATATTAGTCAAGCATTATCTCGAAGGTATCCAAAAGTTCAATCCTACACTCAAGGCTTTTATTACCGTTTTCGAGCAACAAGCCCTAGGAACTGCTATACAAAAGGATTCTGAGCGAAGTAACGGTCAAGAATGTGGATTGCTACACGGAATCCCTATTGCTGTCAAAGATAATATTGATACAGTAGGAGTAAACACTACAGTTGGTTCACAACTTTTTTGCGATCGCATACCATTATCTGATAGTGTAATTGTCCAAAAGCTAAAGGCAGCAGGTGCGGTAATTTTAGGTAAGACAAATTTAAGCGAATTTGCGGCTGACCTTTCTGGAAACAATCTTTTTTATGGAAATACTTGCAACGTCTGGAACCACAACCACTCATCAGGAGGTTCTTCTAGCGGAAGTGCAAGCGCCATTGCGGCTCATCTTTGTTTAGCTGGAATTGGTACAGATACTGGTGGTTCAATTCGAGTTCCCGCCAGTTGGTCAGGTGTGGTGGGATTGCGCCCAACTCACGGACTACTTAGCAATGAAGGGATTTTTCCCCGCGCTCCTAGTTTTGATACAGTTGGGTTTTTGACAAATTGTGTAGAAGATATTGCCATTTTACTTGATGCTGCACTCTTCCCTATCTCCACAAATTTAAAACAACTGTATCCTTTATCAAATAACATCAACGGTTTAAAGTTGGGCATAATTAGTAACTATACATTTCGGGGAATTGAACCAGAAGTTGCTAAGGAAATTTATAACGCCATATCCATATTGAAACAACTAGGGGCGGAAATTATCACCATAAATTCTCCATTCTTAGAAGAGGAATTTGACGAGGTGACTTATTCTACTATTGCTCTTTATGAATTTCATCAAATTTTGCAAGCAGAATATGCTACAAACCCCAATATATTTGGAGCAAAAGTACAAAGTGACTTATCTAAAGGAGTCAAAATTTCTCATCAAAGTTACAAAAAGGCAAAGCAGAAATGGGAAGAATGTTTTCTGCAACGGCAAAAACTGTTTCAGCAAGTGGATATTTTGCTAACACCCACAACACCAATGGTTGCACCTCTTCTTAACACAGACACTAAAATTTATCAATTAAATCGCCGATTTATGTTACCTTTCAGTTTTCTCGGCTTACCTGCAATATCGTTACCTTGTGGGCGAAACTGTCAGGGTTTACCTATAGGATTGCAACTTGTTGGTAATTCTTATACTGAAGCTTTAATTTTGAGAGTTGCCTTTGCCTTCCAACTTGCTAGTACTTTCTCTGAAGATAGCCTTCTCTAACTAACGGTAAAACATTTCGCCCCACATTTTCGCACTCTTCTAAATGGGGATACCCAGACAAAATAAAAACTGTGATTCCTAAATTTATGTATTCTAAAAGACGCTCTGCAACTTGTTGATAGCTACCAACAATAGCCATTCCCGCACCACTCCGCACCACCGAAATACCAGCCCAAAGCAGTGGTTCAACATACCAATCTTCATCAGCATTTCCCCGTAATTCCCACTGTCGGCTTTGACCAACACTTTCCCGCTTGGTATTAGGAAATTCAGTAGCTCGTGCTTTATCGAATGCTTTTGGAGAAACTTTTGCCAGCATTTCTTTTGCTGTTTCTCTGGCTTCGATTTCAGTTGTTCGAGCAATAATATTAATCCTCAATCCATAACGCACATCTTTTATGCGTCCGCAATTACTAACTAATTCCTGCATCTGATTGATTCGGTCAGCAATTTGTTGTTGTGCTTCTCCCCACATTAGATAAATATCTGCAAATTCTGCACCCACTTGTTGAGCTATTTCGCT
The DNA here is from genome assembly GCF_002245975.1 of Nostoc sp. 'Peltigera membranacea cyanobiont' 213. Lineage (NCBI taxonomy): Bacteria > Bacillati > Cyanobacteriota > Cyanophyceae > Nostocales > Nostocaceae > Nostoc > Nostoc sp. 'Peltigera membranacea cyanobiont' 213. Next base: position 18,967 of record NZ_NOLI01000115.1, read on the forward strand.
TGCACCACCGAAATAAAATAGCGGCCCAGACGGTTGCAGAGGTAAAGTTTCTAACCGAGTTTGATGGAGTCGATAAAATTCTCCTTCATAGTCAAAGGGATTAGTGGTTGACCATAACTGCCGACAAATTTGCATAAATTCACGAGTGCGACGATAGCGGCTATCACGATCTAAATAATCACCATACATTGCCTGTTCCATTGGTCGTCCACCTGTAACAATATTAAGCGAAAGGCGACCTTTACTAATGTAATCTAAGGTAACAGCCATCTTTGCCAATATTGGGGCCGAATAGAATCCTGGACGTACAGCTACCATCGCTCCAGCATTCATAGTCAGGGCTAAAACTGCTGTTGCTAAAGTCCAAGCCTCCATAATATGGTGGTTGAAACCCATACCAATTAGAACCTGCCGAAACCCAAATTTTTCTGCTGTTTTAAAAATCTCAACGGTATACTCAAGACTGGGAGGACGTTCCCAACCTGGTAAACCTAAATAGAATCCATCACCAGATACCGGAGCGCACCAATTAAATTCAAGTTTCTCTTTTGCAAACATTCAGACAAATTTTAAATTGCGATTCAATTATGCACTATAGAGCAAAACAAAACTTAAAATGCAAGTTAATGAACGGAATTTGTGTTGCAATTAAAGATAATAATGAATCGTTGGCAGCGTTATTAAGAACTACGAATTGTTCAAATTAATTTTCAGAAATATAGATTTTCAGTTGAAGGTTTGTTCTCAAACTGCTAAGGTAAGCTAGCAGCGCATAAATAAAAATCACAATTCCAGCCATTTCTAAAAATTCTTCAACAACTATGCCAATTAAGGTTATTAGGCTAAGTCGCCCAAAATCTTCTCTCAAAAGTCCACCTACCATTTCCATACCTAAAGTTCCACTCACATAAACAACTGCGGCAATCAGAAATAAATACCGAGTCTTGTGAGGGAGATGGAGCCAAAATTTTAGATATTTAAATGCAAAAAATACCAATAAAATAGCACCCGGTATAACCCAGGTTTGGTAAAATATAGGATTGAGATGAAGCCATTCTCGCACTGACGGAATTATCAAAATCTCGTGGAAACTAAATGCTTCATCAAAACTCAAATATAAAAATATAAAATATAATATTTTCCACTGAGAGAAATAGCGGTCTTCCTTCTTAATAGCGGTAATTGTTTTAAGTAATCCCGAACAAAATAATAGAGAGAATGCAGAATACCAGGCAGGAATATTCAATTCTTCATCTAAGCTAAATAGGTTGTAAAACCATTTGCTAGCTGGGAACGAAAACTCTGTAAGCAAGAAATAGGTACTTAGAACGCCTGCTAAGGTGAGGCAGATAACTGCGACAATTAAACACCGAGCAATTGTTTTAGCATAAAGATGAATTGGTAACTCTATATTATGGCTTGATACTTGCTGCATACGCATATTGAGCTAATTTCCTTTATGGGAAAAAAATAATTAATAGGAAATTATCTCATATAGGCAAATGATATGGGCTAACTTTACAGAATTTTGATTAAGGAAAATCCTAAATTTTGAACGGAATTGCCAACATACTACGTTAAGACTATCTAAACAGTGTATTTTGTGAGCAATATTAAAAAAGTTAGTGATAACTTGAGCTAATAGTCTAGAAGTTGATGAAAAATATTACCTAGCAAAGATGACTAACTCAGCACCAAGTCGTTTGGGCGAACTCGCCAAACTGTTTTTTAAACTGGGCGTTATCGGTTTTGGGGGCCCGGTTGCCCATATCGCCATGATTGAAGATGAAGTGGTTAAGCGTCGTCAGTGGTTGACAAGGGAGCATTTTCTGGATTTGCTGGGCGCAACTAACCTAATTCCTGGGCCAAATTCTACAGAAATAGCTATTCATATAGGATACATCTATGCAGGATGGTTGGGACTGATTGTGTCAGGTGTCTGTTTTGTCTTACCTGCGGTTTTAATTACTGGTGGGTTTGCTTGGGTTTATGTTACCTACGGTACTCTACCTCAAGTTGCTCCCTTACTCTATGGCATTAAATCGGCTGTTTTAGCAATCATTATCAATGCCCTCTGGGGTTTGGCAAAAAAGTCTGTGAAAACTCGCCAATTACTAGCGATCGCTTTAGCTGTGGGGTTAATGACATTATTATTCAAATTAAATGAAGTAATTGCCCTATTAATTGGGGGATTCCTAGGTATGGTTTGGTTACATTCTCGTAATAAAAACGACAAATCAGGAGACAAAGCTAACTTTCTGATTGCTAGTCTCAGCACAGGTGCGACTTTAAAGGCATCAACGGTTGTTGCGGCATCGGTAGCTACCGCATCTACTGTAACCAACGTTTCTTTATGGCAGTTGGGTTGGTTTTTTCTCAAAGTCGGTAGTGTCTTGTTTGGTGGTGGCTACCTTTTGGTGGCTTTTATCCAAGGGGGATTAGTTGAAGAATACGGCTGGCTGACACAACAACAGTTATTAGATGCGATCGCAATTGGTCAATTTACTCCTGGGCCAGTACTTTCTACTGCTACATTTATAGGTTATATCATTGCTGGTATACCTGGCGCAATTGTTGCCACAATCGGAATTTTTCTACCTTCTTTTGTTTTCGTTGCTGCCCTGAATCCCTTAATTCCCCGCTTACGGGCCTCTTCTTGGACTAGAGCATTTTTGGATGCGGTGAATGTTAGTGCTGTAGCGCTAATGGTTGTTACCACCCTGCAACTTGGGGCAGCCACTTTAACATTACCACAAGCCCCATTTGTAGATTTTCTCGCCTTGGCGATCGCGATCGTCTCTGCGATTTTAGCCATTCACTTCCGCATCAATGCTGCATGGCTAGTCTTTGGTAGCGCTTTTATTGGATGGGGCGCTTCCCTCTTGGGCTACACTCGTTGAAATTGCATATTTTATCAAAACAGAATTGAGGAGTCAGGAGTCAGAATTCAGTTGGATTGATCCGCCAACAGTCTTATGCCCTTCGCTGGAGCTTCTTCAACAAGCCAATATTAAATCTTGCTTTCAAACTATTTTCATGTGATAATCTCCATTAACTCCGGTAAGACCGTATATTTACCGTAGTTAATGGCGTGAGTTGAATAATTAAGTTTTAATCTGTTTAAAAGTTACAAGCATGGTAATAGACATACCAGTTTCTAACTTCAGGACTGCTATCTAGAAAAAGTTTGCTAATTTGCATTTTAGCAGACATCTTTATGCATATCTGTGCATATTTTAGATTGAAGTTCTAAATATTGACGGATGAATTTTTCCTGCCAATGTTTATCTATATATTTCCATCCCACCATCTCAATTATTCAAGAGTCATAAATTTGTTAAGGTGAAATATGTCAATTCAAGACACAGTATCTAATTGGGAACATCTGTTAGAAATTGCCCAAAAAAATACCCCTGCTCGACGGGTGCGTAGACCAGGCCAATCCCCTTCTACTGCTCCCATTCCTAGCAGTCTTCATAAACTGCCGCCAAATACCGAACCACCAGTATTGCTCTACCGCGATACTAACTCTTGGTGTCCATTTTGCGAACGGGTTTGGTTTGCTCTCGAAGAAAAGGAAATCCCCTTTGCGACCGAGTTTATCGACTTAACTAACAAGCCTAAATGGTATACTGATTTAGTTCCTACAACCCTTGTCCCGGCTGCCAAAATTGAGGGCAAGTTAATCTATGAATCCAAAGAGATTCTGTTAGCATTAGAAGAACGATTTGGGCCAACTTTGCTTCCTGAAGATCCACAAGAAAACGCCATTGCTAGGCAGTGGCTTGAAGATGCTGAAACCAATGGTGTCAGAGATATCGCTTACAAATTCCTCCGACAAGCCCCTGAAGATCCTCATGAATTAGCCAGCTTACAGGTAGCTTTTGAAGCTAAATTAGACGAACTTGAGCAACTTCTCGGAAAGTATTCTGGCCCCTACTTTTTATCCACATTTAGCGTGGTAGATATTACCTATAGCCCCCATCTAGACAGATTGGCGGCTAACTTACCTGTTTATCGAGGATATCACCTCAAGGGAAATCCCCGCTATCCTCTCATCAATGCTTGGTTTGAAGCACTGAAACAGCGTCCCGCCTATCACCGCGTCAAATCGGATGATACCACCAATAATTTACTTCTGCGTCGCCGATGGGGTGTGACACCAATCGGTAATCCTTTACCCCCAGATCCAGCAACTAGCCAAGAAATCCAATTTCGGGCAGAAGCGGCCGAGAGATTGACTGATAACCGAGAAGTTGCTTTAGGAGACATCCTAAAAAACTCCGGGGTTCAAGCATTGGCGGTTAATGGCGACACAACAGCCGTGAAAGAAGCAGTTGATTTTCACCTCAGATTGCTGGCTGACTATCTCATTAATGGCAATGGTGCAGCATTACCGTGGGGGCGCGTGGGTGGCAAAGACAACGCCGATCCGACTGTAGCTGCGATTGGAGCCATTACACTCGCATACGTGAGAAATCGTATATGTGCGCCACGAGATATGAGCGCTGGCGCTGCAACTGCATTCCGGGCAGCAGCAGATAAGGTGTTGGCATCTCTTTATTAGCGATCGCTCGTGACGGTTAAGATTTTGGCGTTGCATATTTGCGAGATGAATTGGCAGCTGGAAGCATCGAAAAACTATTCCGCATTAAACAAAATCATCCCGTGATTCAGCAACGCCAAGATCCTATTTGGCCTGGTGGTAGTCTAAACAATTTTAGCTACCACTTGTTTTGCTCGGTACGATGACCCCAAATGCCCAATTTCCTATCTATCATTTCTGTCATACCGATCGTTTCTATCATTTCTGTCATACCTGCCATTTCTGCGATCGCCAACTGAAAACTCAGCCCGGCAACCATTTCTCACCCAAACACGATTATTCCTATACCCCCAATTTCCTCTACAAGTGGCATTAGACAATTGTCTAACAAGCCTGACTCTGCCTCTACTAGGTATTGAACAAGTATTCCTCTGATTATTATTGCTTGAACAAGTGATTATCTCCTGGGCTGAAGCGGGAGCGGCAACGCCCAAAAGTGTAGCTAGACTAACGCTGGCAACCATAAAGGTGGCAGCAACTATGGGGAAACGTATTACCATAATAAATGTTAGAACTCTTCAACAATCAAATACTATAGTAATTGTAGCGAACTGTTTTATAGGATGTTTTTATAGCGGATTAAATGCAAAGATTCTTTGCACTATCAACAGTACTAGGTATAACATTCTCTATCAAGCAGATAATCATTATTTAAGAGGCCATTTATAAAGTAAACCTTAAATTTTAGGGTGCATTAAAGCAGCGCGTAACGCACCTGAAATATGTTGCGTTACGGCTGAATTAGACTTTATCAAACCCTCAAAACCTATACAGACGTAGCACACCATACTTCATATTTACTTTATAAATATGCTCTAAGTTTTAATTTAACTTTGTAAAATATTCGAGCCGATAGAAAACTATATCTGAAGATATTTAAGAGATTTATTGTAAGGATAATAATGGTATTGATTTGAGTAAATTTATACCAAAAAAGGAGAGTATTGGCACTCTCCTTAAAGGTTATATAAGGGGAAATTTACAGCTTAGTGATGAAAACGAGCTTGACGTTCGCGTAATTCACGAGCGCGTTGTTCGCGGGCTTGACGTTCATGCAATTGACGGGCTTGACGTTCGCGTAATTCACGAGCGCGTTGTTCGCGAGCTTGACGTTCGCGCAATTCACGAGCGCGTTGTTCGCGGACTTGACGTTCGTGTTGGACTTTGCTGTTATTAAAAGCTACAGTATCATGATTAAAACGATCGCGATCGGATTTAAATTCAGCAGCATTAGCATTTTGAGAAATAGCAGTAATTGAAGCAACTGCTAATAAGCTTCCAAGTAGAATGGATTTCAAGCGGTTCATATATCTTGTAATATACTTTGTATTACTTGATTTGTATGTACTCAATCTAATCGAAGCCATTAAGCACACGCCTGTGAAAAAAGTCATGTTTAAGTGGTTACTTTTGTCCCTAATATCAGGATTTATATTTGATTTTTGAAATTGGTTAACGGTCAAAATCTTACCTGAGATGGATGATACCCTCAGTCCGTCTTACGCAGTAGTCGGTATTATAATTGCTGCAACAACCTCACCTGGGTTTGAGAGTTCAGTTTTAATCCCTAATAGGGATTTTGGGCTATTCGGGAGAAAAATCTGCTCAAGCCGTCAAGCTTTCTTTGTGGAGAACAGGTTCGTGCTGAGGTGATTCAAAGGCACTCAAAAACATTTGAGCGATCGCCAAAACGATGGATTGTAGAACGGACATGCGAGTGGCTCAATCGATTTCGGCGTTTGAGTAAGGATAAGGAAAAGCTAGAAGCATTAGGGCGTGTCATCAATTAGATAAACTGGAATCAGAACTGCTGGAAAAGAATAAACACTATTGAAACCGATGACGCG
>NZ_NOLI01000116.1:0-25104 GCF_002245975.1 Nostoc sp. 'Peltigera membranacea cyanobiont' 213
ATCCCCAATCCCTATGTTCGTAGCTGTCGATCAAATTGAAAAAGTTTTTGAATTAACTGGTGGTGGCAAATATATCGCCCTTAAAGGAATCGACCTCCAAATTAAAAAAGGAGAATTCGTTTCTTTGATTGGTCACTCCGGTTGCGGTAAATCCACTCTATTAAATATGATTGCAGGTTTGGATTTGCCAACTGAAGGTCTTGTCACCTTAGAAGGACAAAGAATCACCAAACCCGGCCCAGACAGGATGGTGGTATTCCAAAATTATTCGCTATTACCTTGGCGGACGGTAAGAGAAAATATTGCCCTGGCTGTGGACTCGGTAATGAAGGGTATACCAGCCGAGGAACGCAACGAGATTATCGAAAAACATATTAATATGGTGGGTTTGCGTCCCCATGCTGACAAACAACCGGGAATGTTATCAGGTGGACAAAAGCAGCGAGTTGCGATCGCCCGCGCCTTAGCAATTCGCCCTAAATTACTCTTGCTAGATGAACCCTTTGGTGCTTTAGATGCACTCACACGCGGTAATTTGCAAGAACAACTGATGCAAATCTGCGAAGAAAATCAAGTTACCGCCGTGATGGTGACACATGATGTCGATGAAGCAGTGCTGTTATCTGACAGAATCGTGATGCTAACCAACGGCCCCGAATCTAAAATCGGTGACATTTTAGAAGTAGATATTCCCAGACCCCGCAAGCGGATGGAAGTAGTAGAACATCCGAGTTACTACAGCTTGCGGAGTGAGATGATTTACTTCCTCAATCAGCAAAAACGGATCAAGAAAATTCGGGCGCGGAAAACTGCCGACGTTGCCCGTCATGGATTAGAAAAAGTTAACCTAGAAATTGGCTTTTTACCTCTGACAGCTTGCGCCCCCTTAGCAGTTGCGAAAGAAAAAGGCTTCTTTGCCAAGCATGGTTTAGATGAAGTGAACCTTGTGCGCGAAAGCAACTGGCGGGGTATCGTCGATGGCATAAGTGGTGGTTATTTAGATGCGGCTCAAATGCCTTCCGGGATGCCAATGTGGTTAACTTTGGGAGGACATAATAACCAACCTCTGCCCGTTGTCACCGCCCTAACCATGACTCGCAACGGTAACGCCATCACCTTAGCAAAGCGCTTTTACGACCAAGGCGTGCAAAACTTATCAGATTTCAAAAGATATCTGCTTCGCACCCGCGAACAACGGCACACAATGGGAGTAGTGCATCCCGCATCTATGCACAACTTGCTGCTGCGTTACTGGCTAGCGGCTGGTGGAATTGACCCCGATTGCGATGTGGATATGAAGACCATTCCCCCAGCGCAGATGGTAGCCGATTTAAAAGCCGGAAGCATTGATGGTTACTGCGTGGGCGAACCTTGGAACTACCGCGCTGCTGTCGAAGGTGTCGGCTTTACCATCGCTACGGACTTAGAAGTTTGGTTCGGACACCCCGGTAAAGTTCTTGGTGTGCGGGAAGATTGGGCAGAAACCTATCCAAATACGCACATTGCTTTAACCAAAGCTTTATTAGAAGCTTGCCAGTACTGTGCAAATCCCGACAATGCCCAAGAAATTCGGCAAATTTTAGCAGGGCGAGATTATGTTAGTACCGATTTAGAATACATTCAACTCGAAGATCCAGATAATAATGTCTGTAGCTTAGATCATCCCTTGCGAGACTATGCTCATCACCAGTTTTATTCTGAATCAGCCATTAATCGCCCCAGCCGCACCGAACAAATTTGGATTATGAGTCAATTGGCGCGTTGGGGTGACACTCCCTTCCCCAGAAATTGGGTAGAAGTTGTTGAACGAGTTTGTCGAGTGCGTGTTTTCAGCACCGCCGCCCGAGAATTAGGTTTGGATATTAGCTATATTCGCCAACCGATCAAACTCTTCGATGGCACTCCCTTTAACGCCGACGATCCGATCGCCTATCTCAACAGCTTGAAAATTAAATGTGATTTTTCAGTTGCGGAAGTTGTTCTTGATGCACCAAGAAGAAAACTCGCATCATAAAAAACTGGTGAGAGAAAGAGGGAGTGGGAGAAGTAGGACATCACTCGCCAGTGTTTAAACTCCATTAACAAACAATACAGTTTAGTTAAGCATTTCTTCCTTCTCTTTCTTCTCTTACTTTGTGTCCTTTGCGTCCTTCGCGGTTCGTTAAAAAATTGACTTTGTTATATTAATGAACCTCTGAACTCCATTATGATTTGACTTTTCATGTCATTTGGAAAAACTAACAAAAGACCTAACTCCCTACCCCCTTCTAGCTACGGTGTACACACAAGTCTTTGAGAGTGGACTCCAAGCTTTTGATCCCCCCAACCCCCCTTAAAAAGGGGGGCAAAAACCTCTCAAAGTCCTCCTTTTTAAGGAGGATTTAGGAGGATCTACACGATTTTGGTTTGGTACAGAGATGCGTGTACACCGTAGCTTAGAAGAGGGGAGAGGAATGGAAGTGAGGTCAGAATATTCAGTTACACATCGCGTACATTAAGCATTTTAAACCCCAAATACCATGCAAAACCGCAACTTCACAGCTACAAACACACTAGGAAAACCATTCACCACTGCAACCACCAGCCGCAGACCTTTTCTAGAAATTAAAGACGTTACCAAAGTCTACCCCACAAAAAAAGGCCCCTTCACCGTCCTCGACGGCGTTAACCTCAACGTCGAACAAGGCGAATTTATTTGCCTAATCGGCCACTCCGGCTGTGGCAAATCGACACTATTAAATATGGTATCCGGCTTTAACTTTCCCACCTCCGGCGAAGTCTTACTCGAAGGAGAACCAATTACCAAACCAGGCCCAGACAGGATGGTTGTCTTCCAAAACTATGCCCTGCTACCTTGGCGAACTGCTTTTGAAAACATCTACTTAGCTGTTAACGCCGTTTATCCCAACAAACCACAAGCCGAAAAAAGAGCGATCGTCCGCGATCATCTTGCAATGGTGGGGCTGGCTGATGCAATGGAAAAGAAACCAATGCAGATGTCCGGGGGGATGAGACAACGGGTTTCTATCGCCCGTGCTTTGGCGATTCGTCCCAAAGTCTTAATTTTAGATGAACCATTTGGGGCGCTGGATGCCATCACCAAAGAAGAATTACAAGAAGAATTGCTGAAAATTTGGGGCGATAACCGTTGTACAGTGCTGATGATTACCCATGATATCGACGAAGCACTATTTTTGGCAGATAAATTGGTCATGATGACCAATGGCCCACACGCTAAAATTGGCGAAGTCATGGAAATTCCCTTTTCTCGTCCACGCGATCGCGCCCGCATTATGGAAGATCCACAATACTACCAACTGCGTAATTATGCTCTAGACTTCTTGTTTAATCGTTTTGCCCATGATGACGTAGGTTAAACTAATCGTCATTCTCCTGGTTTTGGGTATAGCGATCGCTCACAATTCGTTTGACATTAGTAGAGAGGCGAAATTAATTTCGCCTCTCTACTAATCACAATTAACCAACCACAAAATTGTTGTTGGTTAGTGATAATCCAGCAGATAGTTGGGCAAGTTTTACCTGAGTAAACCCAGCCGCACTGCCATCTTGGTCAAAATACAGTCCACCTGTAGAATTATCATAAATGAATCGTTGAGCGATCGCTGTTGCAGATGTTCCCAGAGTAAACTGATTAGCTGCGAGTGAACCTATTGACAACCCGCCACCAAAAGCAAAAGCCGATACCTGAATGAGTTCATTAGCTGCGTTAAAGTCATAAAGACTATCAACACCTTCATTGTAATTAGAGAAAACAAAGGTATCATTTCCATTCCCTCCATAGAGGCTGTCATTACCCTTTCCACCTGTGAGGGTATCATTGCCGTTGCTGCCCACAATCAAGTCATTGTAGTCTGTACCTGAGATATTTAATGCTTCGATATTGTTGTAATTAACTAGATACCCATCTGCCGTAACCGATCCAGTGTTAGTAGTAGCATTAAAAGTCGAAGCGATCGCCTTTGTAGCAAAGTAGTTATCGATGGACAAGAAATCGTTACCATTACCGCCATTTACTGTTTGAGTAGCTAAGTCAGAAGAAGTTGTATCTGGGGGTGTGGTGCTTAGATAGAAGGAATCATTGCCATCACCTCCAGAGAGAAGGTTATCGCCTTTTAAACCCCCATTTAAACCCCCAGCATCCAAGGTATCGTCACCAGCCCCACCATTGAGGGTGTTATTACCTATAGAGCGAGAGTCGGAGTAATCGTAGGAGTAGTAGTAGCTGTACCTACCAAAGATGTCAAGATAATCATTGCCATCACCCCCAGAGAGAAGGTTATCGCCTTTTAAACCCCTAGCATCCAAGGTATCGTCACCAGCCCCACCATTGAGGGTGTTATTACCTATGGAGCGAGAGTCCGTGGAGTTGTCATAATTGTTGCTGCTGTAGCTACCAGAGATGTCAAGATAATCATTGCCATCGCCCCCAGAGAACAGATTATTGCCTTTTGAACCACCAGCAAGCAAGGTATCATTACCTGCACCACCGTTGAGGGTATTATTACCAGATGAGCGAGAGTCCTGGCGGGGGCGGAATGAGTAGTAGTAAACAAGGCCAGAGATGTCAAGAGAATCATTGCCATCACCCCCAAAGAGCAGGTTATCGCCTTTTGAACCCACAGCATTCAAGCTGTCGTCACCGATACCAGCATTGAGGGTATTATTACCTGTTGAACTGCTAGCATTCAAGCTGTCGTTACCAATACCACCGTCAAGGATATTATCACCTGCACCACCGTTGAGGGTATCATTTCCTGCACCACCAATCAGAGTATCATTTCCCGCATCACCTCTGAGGATGTCATTACCACTCAAGCCGTTGATGATGTCATCACCCCCTTGACCATTGATGACATCATTGGAGTTATCAAAACCTGTAAGATTGTTGGATAGGTCATTGAGGAAGGTTACAGTGTTCTTATTGAACAGGGTAGTTTGAGTGGAATTAGCATCAAACACATCAAAACTGTCGGTGATGCTGGTTTGTCCATCAAATAGGATATTGCCAATAGCAGGTCGTGAAGAAGTTGCTGGCAGATTATCCAGGTTTTCTAATTTGAAGTTTTGCAGAATGACTTTGCTATTAGCGATATCTTCAAAGGTAATTTCTAAGTTGTTACCATTTTGAGTTAATTGCAGATTTTGAGCAGTGAAGCCACTACCTGTAAATTGCAAAGTGTCTAAGGAGGCAATCACTGTTGCTGAGGGATTTGAGTCTTTACCTATGCCACCGAAATCAGTAATAGTATCAGTGTAATTGCCATAGTTGCCTTTGTCGTCGTTCAAGTTGTAAACAAATTTATCATTGCCTGTGCCACCAGTTAGGCTGTCGTCACCAAACCCACTCCCACCTGTCAAGATATCATTACCTGCACCACCAATAATCGTATCATTGCCAACACCCCCAAAGAGCGTATCGTTGCCATCATTTCCCACAATCTTGTCATCGTAGGCTGTACCTAAGATATTGAATCCCTCGATATTCTTGTAAGTAACCCGATTCGCACCTGCCGTAATTGAGCCAGTGTTAGTAGTGGCATTGTAAGTTGAAGCGATCGCCACAGCAGCATAATTGTAATTGACGGACAACACATCGTCACCCTCACCCCCATCTATGGTATCATTGCCACCATTGCCCGTGGAGAGGGTATCGTTGCCACTGTTACCCACAATGTTGTCATTGTAAACTGTATCTGAGATATTTAATCGTTCGATATCCTTGTAACTAACCTGATTCGTACCCGCTTTAATTGAACCAATGTTAGTAGTAGGATTGAATGTCGTTGTAATTCCCCCAGTAGTATCATTGTAATTGACGGACAATACATCGTCACCCTCACCCCCATCGATGGTATCATTGCCACCATTGCCCCCGGAGAGGGTATCGTTGCCACTGTTACCCACAATATTGTCATTGTAAACTGTACCTGAGATATTTAATCGTTCGATATCCTTGTAATTAACCTTATATGTGCCGGCCGTAATTGAGCCAGTGTTATTAGTAGGATTGAATGTCGTTGTAATTCCTTCTGTAACACCGACGTAATAACTGTAATCAACGGACAACAAATCGTCACCCTTACCCCCATCTACCGTTTGATTCTTTAAATTTAGATAGAAGGAATCATTGCCATCGTCTCCAAAGAGGAAGTTATTTCCTGTTGAATCCTCAGCCCTCAAGGTATCGTCACCAGCACCACCGTTGAGAGTATTATCGCCTGAAGACAAGGATATATCATAGTAGTAATTGGGTATACCTGAGATATCAAGATAATCATTGCCATCACCACCAGATAGCAGGTTATTGCCGGATGTTGCCTCAGCCCTCAAGGTATCGTCACCAGCGCCACCGTTGAGAGTGTTATTCCCTGATGAGATAAAATTAGGAGCTCCCCTCTCAGTAAAAACACTAGAGGTAGTGAGAGTATCATTGCCATCGCCACCAGATAGCAGGTTATTGCCTTCTGGAGACTCAGCATTCAAGTAATCGTCACCAGCGCCACCGTTAAGGGTGTTATTACCGAATGAAGCAATATAGCCGCCATAGCCATAAGGGTCTGTAAAAATGTAAGAGGCGTAGAGAGTATCGTTGCCATCGCCACCAGACAGCAGGTTATTGCCGGATGTTGCCCCAGCATTCAAGTAATCGTCACCAGTGTCACCGTTAAGGATGTTGTTGCCTGTTGAATATTCAACATCCAAGATATCATTGCCCACACCACCAATCAGAGTATTATTTCCTGCACCACCCCGCAAACGGTCGTTACCACTTTTGCCGTCAATTTTGTCATCACCTCCCTGACCATTGATGACATCATCTGAGTTATCAAAGCCGTTAACATTATTGTTCAGGTCGTTAAGGAAGGTGACTGTATTTTTGTTAAAGACTGTGCTTTGGGTGGAGTTGGCATTGAAGACATCAAAGCTATCTGTGATGCTAGTTTGCCCATTAAACAGGATATTGCCTAAGTTTACTTTGGCTCCTGTAGATGTGCTGAGATTATCCAGATTTTCCAAGGCAAAGTTTTGCAGGATGACTTTAGGACTATAGAAAGGAAACGGTTCAAAGGTGATTTCCAGATTGTTGCCCTTCTGAGTCAGCAGTAAATTTTCGGCATTGAGGGAATCATCGTAAGAAAATCTTAACGTGTCTACTTCGGCAATGACTGCTGCCGATGGATTGATGCCTTTACCTATGCCACCAAAATCGCTGATGGTGACGACAGCAGGGGAATCGCCTGGTATGTCATAAAGATCGTTGCCACCTCCACCAGTCAAGGTGTCGTCGTAGCCACCGCCGTACAGGGTATCGTTACCGTTGGTTCCAATGATACTTGCCATGACTTTTACCTACCTCAATCTATTTTTTTAGTAACTTAAATTCAGAATCTGCTGTTAGTGCTGTTTTTCGGCACAAACAACTCGCCGAAATTTGACGTTTTCGGCATACTTTATCGCTCACCCTTGAGGATCGGAATATTTCTCGAAAATTTGCCCATGTAATGGCTTGTACGTAGTACTGAATCTAACTATCTCAAACTATCTAAGCCTTAAGCGCTGTACAAACGAATGAGGGTATGCATTCAAGGTATTTGGTTATTTCGGGTTAAATAAATTATCTTTGTTTACTAGAAATTACTGAACAAACAACAAAAAGTCTTCTAATTGAATGCCTAAAAATTACTGTTCATATTTAGTTTTTTGCCAGTGCCTAAGTCCTACTAGCTTAAAAGTAAGATAGAGATTTTTATGCCCTCCTTGTGGGCTATGTTCCGTGAGTATCTAGCTTGTACATAGAGAACATCTTAATAGCCTCAGAATAACTACATGGTCAATATCTTACTTAAATGTCTGTGCTGAATCAGCATTTTTACACAAGCTTCATATTATTGACCAATCAATGTATATACGAATACTGAGCTTTGTATATTCTTTATATTCTTCTAATTTTTAATGCCTACCGAGGGCTACATTTACACTGATAATATTATCTGTGCAATAATTGCGATCGCTGACCAAAACGACTTCCATTGAGCAATAAAAATGCAAGATGCTAAAAATAGCACCTCGCCAACCGTACCTAAAATGATAAAACAGTGCTAATAAACGAGTACAAAATTGTTTTCGGTTAATGATAATCCAGCAGATAGTTGGGCAAATTTTACTTGAGTAAACCCAGGCGCACTGCCATCTTGGTCAAAGTACAGTCCACCTGTGGTGGAGTCATAGATAAATCGTTGAGCGCTAGTGGTTGCAGATGCTCCAATAGTAAACTGACTTTTCTGAACTGAAGAAGTTGATAACCCACCACCGAAACCAGCAGCCGATACCTGAATCAGTTCATTAGTGGCGTTGAAGTCAGAAATAGTTTCAATGCCTTCATTGTAACTACCGAAAGCAAAGGTATCAATACCAGCCCCTCCATAAATGGTATCATTACCTTTACCACCGGTCAGGATGTCATTGCCATTGCCACCATAAAGAGTGTTATTACCAGATGCACCAGAGGCAGACAGAGTATCATCACCATCGTTTCCAGAAAGTAAGTTATCGCCTGTTGAACCCCTAGAAACACTCAAATAATCGTCACCAGCGCCACCGTTGAGGGTGTTATTGCCAGCCGCAGTATAGAAGGTTTCGTAGTCGGTAGAGACACTAAGAGAATCATTGCCATCACCCCCAGAGAGCAGGTTATTGCCTTTTGAAATGCCAATACTCAAATAATCGTCACCAGCACCACCATTGAGAGTGTTATTGCCAGATGCGGCACCGTACATATCTCCATCAAAGTAGCCAGAGACATTAAGAGAATCATTGCCATCGCCCCCAGAGAGCAGGTTATTGCCTGATGAACTGCCACCAACACTTAATTTATCGTCACCATCGCCACCAGAGAACAGACTATTGCCTGATGAATCGAAAACTCTCAAGCTATCGTTACCTGCACCGCCAATAATCGTATCATTGCCACCACGCCCCCCGTCCAAACTGTCGTTGCCATTGCTGCCCACTAAATAGTCATTGTATGCTGTACCTGTGATATTTAATTCTTCGATATTCTTGAAGCTAACCTGATTCCTGCTAGGCGTAATCGAGCCAATGTTAGTGGTGGCATTGAATGTCGTTGTAATTCCATTAGGATCGGACTGGTAACTGACGGATAAGGTATCCTTACCTGTCCCTCCATCTACCGTTTGAATTACTAAGTCAGAAGGGGTAGTCTCTAGGTAACTTGGGTAGACGCTCAAAAAAAACAAGTCATCACCATTCCCTCCGTTAAGGGTATTTCTACCTACGACTTGATAGGAAATATATGTCAAGATATCATTACCATCGCCCCCATTGAGTAGATTATCGCCTGTTGAACCGTCAACACTCAAGATATCGTTACCAGCGCCACCATTAAGTGTGTTATTGCCAGATGGAGTATTGTAGCCGAAGGACTCAGTAGTGGAGAGAGAATCATTACCATCGCCCCCATTGAGTAGATTATCGCCTGTTGAATAGCTAAGAATCAAGGTATCATTACCAGCGCCACCATTAAGTGTGTTATCGTCAACGTCCAGGATGTTAAGCCCTACACCACCAAAGAGAGTGTCATTGCCCGCACCACCAAAGAGAGTGTCATTGCCCGCACCACCTCTCAAAAAGTCGTTACCACTTTTGCCATTAATGATGTCATTACCCCCCTGACCATTAATTACATCATCTGAGTTGTCAAAGCCGTTGACATTGTTGGAGAGGTCGTTAAGGAAGGTGACTGTATTCTTATTGAAGATAGTGCTTTGGGTGGAGTTGGCATTGAAGACATCAAAGCTGTCGGTGATGCTAGTTTGCCCATAAAATAGGATGTTGCCAACCTGGGCTAAATTGTCCAGGTTTTCCAAGGCAAAGTTTTGCAGAACAATTTGGGAACCAAAAAACCCTCCGTCAAAGATGATTTCTGTGTTATCACCATTTTGAGTTAGCAGCAGATTTCTTGCAGTTAATTGCTCATCTCCTGTAAATTGCAAGGTATCCACTTCGGCAATTACTGCCGATGAAGGGTTTGAGCTTTTACCAATGCCACCGAAATCAGTAATGGTAACGGTAGTGTTACTAGTACCCCCGAAATTGTCATATACCTGAGAAACAAATTTATTCTTGCCGCCACCACCAGTCGTCAATATTTCATAACTATTACCAGAATAATTATTACCAAAATCACTATAAATGGTATCGTCACCAGTGCCACCATCTAGGGTGTCGTCGCCTCCGTTACCATTTAGAGTATCGTTACCTGCTAAACCATTAATCAGGTCATTATCGGTTGTCCCATTGAGGGTATCATTACCATTAGTGCCATTGATAATTGCCATAATTTTCTACCTACCTACAATCGATTTTTTTAGTAACTTTCAGTTGTCAATTTGCAGTTAGTGCTGTTTTAAGGCACCAATAAGTCGTTAAATTTGAACATTTTCGGCATACTTTTATCTCACTCGTGAGGCACAGCAATTTTTCTTTCAAGCTTCATCCTGTGTACCAATTTGCAAGTAGCACTTATCTAGCTATCTAAGACAATCTCAGTCGCGATCGTCCCAATCTTGCTTGCTTGGGCAAGATAGTTAGTTGTTATTGCATTGGTTTCAGCCTTGCGTAGAGTATGAAGCTTAAAAATGAAAAACACCTAAATAACCTGACAATAACTATATATAGAATATTTACTTAGATGTCTATAGTTAAAGAAGCATCTTTGCTTAATCTTCACATTATTTGCTAATCAATGTATACGTAAATACGTCACTTTGTAAAGTCTTTACATCTTTCTAGGAATTTAATTTGCAAATAACGGCAGGTAACAAGTTGTTATCATCGTATTCTTTTGAAGAAGCAAGCTACGCACAGTAACGATCGCAAAATTAGACAAGCTTCTACGGGAGCCAACTTCAAAGATCCTCAGAGGAGTGATAAAAAATACATGTTTGATTTTTGAGGTCTGCGATCGCCTATACGTGGGTTGGATGTAGCTGTGGTTATGATTTGAGATCGAGCGATCGCATGGCAATATCTGAAGTATCTGTGCAATGATGGCGATCGCTTCCCAAAATCAAGAACGCAGACATGAGCTAAGTGAGTCAAAAATACTTGTAAACATCCTGCGAGGTGCCCAAAAAAGCACCTCGCCAACCGTACCTATAATGATAAAACAGTGCTAACCATAAACCAGTACAAAATTGTTTTCGGTTAATGATAATCCAGCAGATAGTTGGGCAAATTCTACCTGAGTATAACCACTTGCACTGCCATCTCGGTCAAAGTACAGTCCACCTGTGGTGGAGTCATAGATAAATCGTTGAGCGCTAGTGGTTGCAGATGCTCCGATAGTAAACTGACTTTTCAGAAGTGAAAATGTTGCGTCATAAAAATCACCTGATACCTGAATAAATTCATTAGCAACGTTGAAGTCATCAACACGAGTAAGTCCTTCACCGTAAATATTGAAAGCAAAAGTATCATTACCGTCCCCACCTGTCAAGATGTCATTGCCACCAGTGCCCCCAAAGAGCGTATCGTTGCCATTGTTGCCTACAATGTTGTCATCGTAGGCTGTACCTGAGATATTTAATCGCTCGATATTCTGGTAACTAACCTGATTCGTACCTGCGGTAATTGAGCCAATGTTAGTAGTAGGATTGAAAGTTGTTGTGATTCCTGCGGTAGCATCCCTAAAATCTACAGAGAGCAAATCGTCACCTATTCCCCCATCGATCGTATCATTGCCACTAGCGCCCCCAGAGAGGGTATCATTGCTACTGTTACCCACAATGCTGTCATCGTAGGCTGTACCTAAGATATTTAATCGTTCGATATTCTTGTAGCTAACCTGATTCGTGCCTGCGGTAATTGAACCAATGTTAGTAGTAGGATTGAATGTCGAAGTGATTCCTGCGGTAGCATCACTAAAATCTACAGACAACAAATCGTCACCTATCCCTCCATCGATTGTATCATTGCCGCCATTGCCTGTAGAGAGCGTATCATTGCCACTGTTGCCTACAATGTTGTCATTGTAGGCTGTACCTGTGATATCGAATCGTTCGATATTCTTGTAGCTAAGCTGATTAGTGCCCGCCGTAATTAAGCCAATATTAGTAGCAGCATTGAAAGTTGTTGTGACTCCTCCTGTAGCATTCCTGTAATCGACGGACAAGAAATCGTCACCTGTACCCCCATCTACCGTTTGATTCACGGGGATACTATATGTGGGATCGTATGGGGAGGGGGGGGGACTGCCTATATAGAAGGAATCATTGCCATCGCCGCCATAGAGTAAGTTATCGCCTGTTGTATAGGCCGTATTCAAAATATCGTTACCAGTACCACCATTGAGAGTGTTATCGCCTGACGCACTATAGTAACCCTCATCATAGTAGGAGTCAGAGATGGAAAGATAATCATTGCCATCGCCACCATCTAGGAGATTATTGCCTGTTGCAAAGCGAGCAGTCAAGGAATCATCACCGGTGCCACCATACAGGGTGTTATCGCCTGAGCCAAAGCCATAGTATTCACCAGAGCCATTCAAGCTATCATTGCCATCGCCACCAAAAAGCAAATTATCGGCTGATGAATCGAAAACACTCAATAAATCGTTACCTGTGTCACCATAGAGAGTGCTATCGCCTCCGCCAGCACTTAAGACATCGTTACCTGCACCGCCGATAATCGTATCATTGCCGCCGCCGCCGGATAACGTATCGTCGCGATAGGTTCCTACTAGATAGTCATTGTATGCTGTACCTGTGATATTTAATCCTTCGATATTCTTGAAGCTAACCTGATTTCTGCCAGCCGTAATCGAGCCAGTGTTAGTGATGGCATTAAAAGTAAAAGTGACTGCTCCGTTAGCATTGCCGTAATTGACGGAAAGTAAATCGTCACCTGCTCCCCCATCTACTGTTTCAGTTGTTAAGTTAGAGGAGGGATACCTGACGACGCTCAAAAAGAACGAGTCATTTCCATCTCCTCCATCGAAGATGTTTGTACCTTGGATTCTATCGGCATAAAAAGAATCAGCCCCATCTCCACCTGAAAGCGTATTGTTGCCAGTAGATTCGCTAATATAAAGGGCATCATTCCCTTCATCCCCACTAAGCTTGTTATTCCCAGTAGAATAGTAGAGGTTAAGAGTATCAGATCCACTTCCGCCATTGAAAACATTGTTTCCGGTAGAATATACACCATCAAGCTGATCGTTACCAAGACCACCATCTAGAGTATTGTTACCTTCATTCCCATATAGTTGATCGTTACCAGCACCACCAATCAAAATATCATTGCCTGCACCACCTCGCAGTAAGTCGTTGCCACTTTTGCCATCAATGATGTCATTACCCCCCTGACCATTGATAACATCATTTGAGTTGTCAAAGCCGTTGACATTATTGTTTAGGTCGTTAAGAAAGGTGACTGTATTCTTGTTGAAGATGGTGCTTTCGGTGGAGTTGGCATTGAAGACATCAAAGCTGTCAGTAATATTAGTTTGCCCATAAAATAGGATATTGCCGACCTGGGCTAAATTGTCCAGATTTTCCAGGGCAAAGTTCTGCAACACCACTTTGGAACCATATCTCTCGTTAAAAATGATTTCTGTGTTATCACCATTTTGAGTTAATCGCAGATTTCTCGCAGTTAATTGCTCATCTCCTGTAAATTGCAAGGTATCCAATTCACCAATCACCGCCAATGATGGGTTTGAGCCTTTACCAGTACCACCAAAATCGGCGATCGTAATGGTAGTATTACCACCTGAAAATTCCGGTGCTTGATAAACAAATTTATCCTTGCCACCGCCGCCAGTTATCAGTATGTCATCATTATTAGCAACATTGCTATAGATTGTATCGTCACCAGTGCCACCATTGAGGGTGCTATTACCAAATATGGCGGCAAAAAGAGTATCATTGCCATCGCCTCCAGAAAGCAGGTTATTGTTTGTTGGATCGCCATAAACATAGTTGCTTATTGAATCAGCACTCAAGTAATCGTCACCAGCGCCACCGTTGAGGGTGTTATTCCCCGAATCACCAATCAGGGTGTCATTTCCCGCACCACCAATGAGAATATCATTGCCCGCACCACCTCTGAGTATGTCGTTGCCACTTTTGCCGTCAATGATGTCATCACCGCCTTGACCATTAATTACATCATCTGAGTTGTCAAAGCCGTTAACATTATTGTTCAGGTCGTTAAGGAAGGTGACTGTATTCTTGTTGAAGATGGTGCTTCGGGTGGAGTTGGCATTGAAAACATCAAAGCTATCTGTGATGTTAGTTTGCCCATTAAACAGGATATTGCCAACCTGAGCTAAATTGTCTAGGTTTTCCAGAGCAAAGTTCTGCAAGAGGACTCTGTAATAAGGCACTCCTTCAAACCTGATTTCTAAGTCGTTACCATTTTGAGTTAATTGCAGATTTTTTGCAGCTAATTGCTCAGAACCTTTGAATTGCAAGGTATCCACTTCGGTAATCGCCGCCGATGATGGGTTTGAGCCTTTACCAATTCCACCGAAATCTGTGATGATGGTATTAGTACCATAACCATTCTCGTTGAGAGTGTAAACAAATTTATCCTTGCCCCCACCACCTGCGATCGAGATATCACCATAAGTATATGAGTCAATATAGAATGTATCGTCACCAGTGCCACCATCTAGGGTGTCGTAGCCTCCGTTACCATTTAGAGTATCGTCACCTGCTAAACCATTAATCAGGTCATCATCGGTTGTCCCATTGAGGGCATCATTACCATTAGTGCCATTGATAATTGCCATAATTTTCTACCTACCTACAATCGATTTTTTTAGTAACTTTCAGTTGTCAATTTGCAGTTAGTGCTGTTTTAAGGCACCAATAAGTCGTTAAATTTGAACATTTTCGGCATACTTTTATCTCACTCGTGAGGCACAGCAATTTTTCTTTCAAGCTTCATCCTGTGTACCAATTTGCAAGTAGTACTTATCTAGCCATCTAAGACAATCTCAGTCGCTATCGTCCTAATCTTGCTTGCTTTGGCAAGATAGTTAGTTGTAACTGCATTAGTGTCAGCCTTGCGTAGGGTAGGAAGCTTAAAAATAAAAAACACCTAAATAAGCCGATAATAACTACATACTGAATATTTACTTAGATGTCTATAGTGAAAGGAGCATCTTTGCATACTCTTCATATTATTTGCCAATCAATGTATACGTAAATACGTCACTTTGTAAAGTCTTTACATCTTTCTAGGAATTTAATTTGCAAATAACGGCAGGTAACAAGTTGTCATCATCGTATTCTTTTTGGAGAGGCAAGCTATGCACAGTAACGATCGCAAAATTAGACAAGCTTCTAGGGGAGCCAACTTCAAAGATCCTCTAAGGAGTGATAAAAAATACATGTTTGATTTTTTGAGGTCTGCGATCGCGTGGCAATATCTGAAGTATCTGTGCAATGATGGCGATCGCTTAAATGTGAGGTGCTATTTTTAGCACCTCACATTCTCTGTCTAAAGTGATGGTAGAGCCTTAATTAAGATTAAGCAACCACAAAATTGTTGTTGGTGAGTGATAATCCAGCAGATAGCTGGGCAAATTTTACCTGAGTAAAACCACCTTCACTGCCATCTTGGTCAAAGAATAGACCACCTGTGCTGGAGTCATAGATAAGACGTTGAGCGCTAGTGGTTGCAGATGTTCCAATGGTAAACTGATTAGCTGAGAGTGAACCTGTTGATAACCCGCCACCAGAATAAAAAGCCGATACTTGAATGAGTTCATTAGTTGCGTTGAAGTCATAAATAGTATCAATACCTTCATCGTAACTACTGAAAGCAAAAGTATCATTACCGTTCCCACCTGTCAGGATGTCGTTTCCACCGCCCCCGTTGAGCGTATCGTTGCCATTGTTCCCCACAATGTTGTCATCGAACCATGTACCTGAGATATTTAATCGTTCGATATTCTTATAACTAACCTGATTCGTGCCTGCTGCAATTGAGCCAATGTTAGTAGTAGCATTGAAAGTCGTTGTGATTCCTCCGGGAGTAGAACCAAAGTCTACGGACAACAAGTCGTCACCAATTCCCCCATCTATCTTTGCATCATTGCCATCATTTAAAGCTACGGACAACAAGTCGTCACCAATCCCCCCATAGATCGTATCATTGCCACCGCCCCCGTTGAGCGTATCGTTGCCACTGCCCCCCACAATGTTGTCATTGAAGCGTGTACCTGAGATATTTAATCGTTCGATATTCTTGTAACTAACCTGATTCGTGCCTGCTGTAATTGAGGTAATGTTAGTAGTAGCATTGAAAGTCGTTGTGATTCCTCCGGTAGAATCACTGTAATTGACAGACAACAAATCGTCACCTATCCCCCCATCGATCGTATCATTGCCACCATCGCCTGTAGAGAGTGTATCGTTGCCATTGCTCCCCACGATATTGTCATTGAAGCGTGTACCAGAGATATTTAATCGTTCGATATTCTTGTAACTAACCCGATTCTTGCCTGCGGTAATTAAGCTAATGTTAGTAGTGGCATTGAAAGATGTTGTGATTCCTCCAGAAGAAGAATAACTGTAATCTACCGACAACAAATCGTCACCTATCCCCCCATCAATCGTATCATTGCCACCATTGCCTGTAGAGAGCGTATCGTTGCCATCGTTCCCCACAATTTTGTCATTGTAGGCTGTACCTGAGATATTTAATTGTTCGATATTCTTGTAACTAACCAGATTCGTGCCTGCGGTAATTGAGCCAATGTTAGTAGTAGCATTGAAAGTTGAAGTGATTCCTCCAGTAGCAGTACTGTAATCTACCGACAACAAATCGTCACCTACCCCCCCATCTACCGTTTGAGTCACTAAGCCAGAGGGGACACTATATGAGGAGGGGCTGCCTACATAGAAGGAATCATTGCCATCACCCCCTAAAAGTAGGTTGTCACCTGTTGAATACTCAGCACGCAAGGTATCATTACCAACGCCACCATCGAGGGTATTATTGCCAGAGGGAGCATCGCCTCCGCTGTAGTCTCTCCTTGAGGCTGAGAGATAATCATTCCCATCGTTCCCATTTAGTAGGTTATTGCCTGATGCATAGTCAATATTCAAGGTATCGTTACCAGCACCACCGTTGAGCGTGTTATTCCCAGAAGTGGCAAAGACTCCGTATTCAAAGTCGTAGAAAGCTCTGGCATCGAGAGAGTCATTGCCATCGCCCCCAGAGAGCAGATTATCGCCTGTTGAAAAGTCAGCACTCAAGATATCGTCACCAGCGCCACCGTTGAGAGTGTTATTGCCAGATACATAGCCAGAGAAGTAGTATCCTATGTTGCCTAGTCCATAAATGATGCCAGAGGTGGAGAGAATATCATTGCCATCGCCCCCAGAGAGCAAATTATCGCCTTTTAAATCAGAATAATCCAATAGAATATCGTCACCAGTACCACCAATGAGAGTATCATTGCCCGCACTACCCCTCAAAAGATCGTTGCCACTTTTGCCGTCAATGATGTCATCACCGCCTTGACCATTAATTACATCATCTGAGTTGTCAAAGCCGTTAACATTATTGTTCAGGTCGTTAAGAAAGGTGACTGTATTTTTGTTGAAAATAGTGTTTTGGGTGGAGTTGGCATTGAAGACATCAAAGCTGTCGGTGATGCTAGTTTGCCCATCAAATAGAATGTTGCCGGTCTGGGCTAAATTGTCTAGATTTTCCAGGGCAAAGTTTTGCAAGACCACTTTGAAACCAAGCGTTCTTTCAAAAGTGATTTCTGAGTTGTTTCCATTTTGAGTTAATTGCAGATTTCTCGCAGCTAATTGCCCAGAACCTGTAAATTGCAAGGTATCTAATTCAGCAATCACATCTGCTGATGGGTTTGAGCCTTTACCAATGCCATCGAAATCGGCGATCGTAATAGTACCAGTCTCCCGGAAAGACCATTCGCAAACAAATTTATCCTTACCCCTGCCACCAGCTAAGATATTATTGTCAGGATAAAGATAACCAGAATAGATGTCAGCGGTATTACTATAGAAAGTGTCATTCCCATTGCCACCGTTAAGAGTGTTATTACCATAAGCGCCATAGGCAGAGAGAGTATCATTGCCCTCGCCTCCAAAAAGCAGATTATCGCCTGGTGAAGATGAATACCCAATACTTAAGTAATCGTCACCAGTGCCACCGTTGAGGGTGTTATTCCCCTCACCACTGTCGAGAGTATCATTGCCCGCACCACCAATGAGAGTATCATTGCCAGCACCACCTCTGAGTATGTCGTTGCCACTTTTGCCGTCAATAATGTCATCACCGCCTTGACCATTAATTACATCATCTGAGTTGTCAAAGCCGTTAACATTATTGTTCAGGTCGTTAAGGAAGGTGACTGTGTTCTTTTTGAAAATAATGTTTTGGGTGGAGTTGGCATTGAAAACATCAAAGCTATCTGTGATGTTAGTTTGCCCATCAAACAGGATATTGCCAACCTGAGCTAAATTGTCTAAGTTTTCCAAGACAAAGTTTTGCAGAACAACTTTGGAACCATACTCCCCGTCAAAGCTGATTTCTAAGTTGTTATCATTTTGAGTTAATAGCAAATTTCTCGCAGTTAATTGCTCATCTCCTGTAAATTGCAAGGTATCCACTGAGGCAATCACCCCTGCTGATGGGTTTGAGCCTTTACCAATGCCATCGAAATCAGTGATGGTAATGAGACCATTGGTAATCTCGTAAACAAATTTATCCTTACCGCCGCCGCCAGTTGCCAAGGCATCAGTATAATAATTATTTGATCCAGTGTATAAGGAGAAGGTATCATCACCAGCGCCACCGTTGAGGGTGTCGTAGCCTCCGTTACCATTTAGAGTATCGTCACCTGCTAAACCATTAATCAGGTCATTATCGATTGTCCCATTGAGGGCATCATTACCATTAGTGCCATTGATAATTGCCATAATTTTCTACCTACCTAAATCGATTTTTTTAGTAACTTTCAGTTGTCAATTTGCAGTTAGTGCTGTTTTAAGGCACAAATAACTCGTTAATTTTAAACATTTTCGGCATGTTTTTATCTCACTCTTGAAGGATAGGAATTTTTTTTAAAGATTCACTCTGTTTAGCAATTTGCAAGTAGCACTTATCTAGCTATCTAAGACAATCTCAGTCGCGAGCATCACAATTTTGCTTGCTTGGGCAAGATAGTTAGTTGTTATTGCATTGGTTTCAGCCTTGTGTAGGGTATGAAGCTTAAAAATGAAAAACACCTAAATAACCTGATAATAACTATATATAGAATATTTACTTAGATGTCTATAGTAAAAGAAGCATCTTTGCTTAATCTTCACATTATTTGCTAATCAATATATACGTAAATACGTCACTTTGTAAAGTCTTTACATCTTTCTAGGAATTTAATTTGCAAATAACGGCAGGTAACAAGTTGTCATCATCGTATTCTTTTGGAGAGGCAAGCTATGCACAGTAACGATCGCAAAATTAGACAAGCTTCTAGGGGAGCCAACTTCAAAGATCCTCAGAGGAGTGATAAAAAATACATGTTTGATTTTTTGAGATCGAGCGATCGCCTATACATGGGTTGGATGTAGCTGCGGTTATTAGTTGAGATCGAGCGATCGCTTCCCAAAATCCAGAACGCAGATATGAACTTAAGTGAGCCAAAAATATTTGTAAACCATCCGCACCCATGCGGAAAGTTGTGCAATAAAAATTAACACCTGCTTTCTCTTAACACTCATTGCATTGAACAATTAAATGTGAGGTGCTATTTTTAGCACCTCACATTCTCTGTCTAAAGTGATGGTAGAGCCTTAATTAAGATTAAGCAACTACAAAATTGTTGTTGGTGATTGATAATCCAGCAGATAGTTGGGCAAATTTTACCTGAGTAAAACTACTTACACTGCCATCTCGATCAAAGAACAGTCCACCTGTACTGGAGTCATAGATAAATCGTTGAGCGCTAGTGGTTGCAGATGTTCCAATGGTAAACTGATTAGCTGAGAGTGAACCTATTAATAACCCACCACCAAAACCAGCAGCCGATACCTGAATCAGTTCATTAGTGGCATTAAAGTCATAAAAACGATCGACACCTTCGTTGTAACTATTAAAAGCAAAGGTATCAGCACCATTCCCTCCATAAAGGCTATCATTACCTTTCCCACCTGTGAGGATATCATTGCCATTGCCACCATAAAGAGTGTTATTGCCCAATGCATTGTATGCAGAGAGAGTATCATTGCCATCACCCCCAAAAAGGAAGTTATTGCCTGTTGAATAATCAACAATCAACTTATCCGTACCAGCGCCACCGTTAAGGGTATTATTGCCTGACGCTTTGCGATAGATTCCTTCGCCGTAGTCGCCGTACTCGTCGTACTCGTAGCCAGAGGCGGAAAGATAATCATTGCCATTGTCTCCATTCAGCAAATTATCGCCTGATGAATAGTCAACATTCAAATTATCGTCACCAGCACCACCGTTAAGGGTGTTATTTCCAGTAGTGTTATAAAAAGATCCTCCGAAGCCGTAACCGTAGCTAGAACCAGAGAGAGAATCATTGCCATCGCCACCAGAGAGTAGATTAGCGCCTCGTGAATCGTTAACATTCAAGTAATCGTTACCAGCGCCACCCTTGAGGGTATTATTACCTGATGTGTTATCAAACCTGTAGCCCTCGAAATCAGAGGCAAAAAGAGAATCATTGCCATCGCCACCAGAGAGCAGATTATTGCCTGTTGAAATATTAGCGCTCAAGTAATCGTCACCAGTACCACCCTTGAGAGTGTTATTACCATCAGCAAGATTAACTGAGAGGCGATCGTTGCCATCGCCACTAGAAAGTAAGTTATCACCTTTTGAAAAGACAGCACTCAAGGTATCGTTACCAGCACCGCCCTTGAGAGTGTTATTACCAGACACATCAGGGCTGTAGTAGTCACCAGAGACGGAGAGATAATCATTCCCATTACCACCATCCAGTAGGTTATCGCCTGGTGAACCGTCAGCACTCAAGGTATCGTTACCAGCACCACCCTTGAGAGTGTTATTACCAGACACCACATTGCCCTCGTAGTCACCTAATGCTGAGAGAGTATCGTTGCCATCGCCACCAGAAAGCAGGTTATTGCCTGGTGAAGAGTCAACATTCAAGTAATCGTCACCAGTACCACCGTTGAGGGTATCATTGCCCGCACCACCGCGCAGCCAGTCATTACCAGTGCCACCGTCAAGGGAGTCATTGCCCGTATCCCCAATCAGGGTATCATTACCAGCGCCACCAATAAGAGTATCATTACCACTACCACCTCGCAGCAAGTCATTACCACTCTTGCCATCGATCCGGTCATTACCCCCCTGACCATTAACGACATCATCTGAGTTATCTAAACCCGTAATGTTGTTGGAGAGGTTATTGAGAAAGGTGACTGTATTTTTGATGCCCAGAATGGTTTCAGTAGAGTTGGCATCTAAAACATTAAAACTGTCGGTGATACTAGTTTGCCCATCAAACAGGATATTGCCAACAGCTGGTCTTGTTCCCGAAGCTTTCAGGTTCTCCAGGGTTTCTAATTTGAAGTTTTTTAGGATCGTTTTAGTATCAGCTACTCCATCAAAGGTGATTTCTAGATTGTTGCCATTCTCGGTAAGCAACAGATTTCGAGCAGTGAAACCAGCACCCTGGAATTTGAGCGTATCAACTTTGGCAATGACTGCTGCTGTGGGGTTTGTTCCTTTACCTACGCCACCAAAATCAGTAATAGTATCAGTGCCATCACCTAAGTTATAAATAAATTTATCTTTGCCGCCACCACCAGTCAGAATGTCGTTACCCTTTTTAGCGGTAATGGTATCGTTGCCTGCTTTACCATTAATCGTATCAGCGCCGTTACTGCCCAGTAGAGGATCGTTACCGTTAGTTCCAATGATATTTGTCATAATATTTATCTTCCTTAATCAAATTTTTCAGTAACTTTAAAGTTATTAACCCCGATTTAGTACTGTTTTAGAACACAAGAATTCGCCGAAAGTTGATACTTTCGGCATACTTTTATGTCACCCTTGAGGGACAGCAATTTTCTCGAAAATCTACTCTGTCAACCAGCCTGCAAGTAGCACGCACTTATCTAAGTATCAAAGTCTCACGCACTGTAGAAATTAACGACTGTGTGGATTTACTGAAATGAACTATTTCAGGTTTTTTACAACCATCCTTTGAAAATAGGGAACAGTTAACTCTTGATAGAGAAGGTGATTTTCATACCCTTGTTATGGGCTATTGCCTGTGGGTGTCTAGCTTAAAAATAGGGGACATTTAAATAACCTGATATTAACTTAATACTGAATATTTACTTAGATGTCTATACTTAAAAACTATCTTTGCATACTCTTTACATTATATGCCGAAATATGTGGGTAAGCCGGGGTTAAAAAAGCAAAGTATGTAAAGATAAATATGGAGAATGCATGTACCGAGGTAACTAAAATACTGGTGCTGGTTTAAGGGTTTTTTGACTCGCAATCAGGATAAAACTGTATTAAACCTAAGAACTGCGAATACATCACAGAAAGTCAAAGACTGAGCAGAGATCGTCAGGTAAAACGCAGATGGCTGGTACGTAGAAAAAATAGCTGCTCATTTTAACTAAACTCCACAAACGTTAAGAGAAGTTTTGCATAAATGGAAAAATCTCGATCTACAAGGGCTTTGGGATAAACTTTATTCGAGGGGAAAACCAAAGTGTAAGGAGTCAGACGTAATTTTTTTGGGAGAATGCCTGAAATATGATTAACTTTTCGTTACATAGTTGTAAATTTTCCTACTGACTTACTTATGTGCTAGAAATTCTCTTAGTCTGTTCTTCACATTTTCAGATTTTATAGTCAAGAATTTGCAGACAGCAGCAGTCACAAAGAAGTTTGAGCGGAAGCTTTCAAAGCAGGAAACTTCCAAGATCCTTGAAGGACTGATAAAAATACATACATCTTTTTGAATGCTGCGATGCCTGCGGTGGGCTACCCCTTAGCCTGGGTTGAGCTACACTTACATTACGATCGCCTGCCAATATCTTAATTATAGCAACGGACAACGAGGTTAGGACATTAACTGATGATAAAAACTATATACAAACAGACTTTCAACCCAGTCCCCAGTCCCCAGTCCCCTGCTATATCTATGCAATAATCGCGATCGCTGACCAAAATGACCAACGCAGAGATGATTCGACTTAGCCAAGAACACTTGCAGACCATCCGCGCCCATGCCGAAAGAACCTATCCAGACGAGTGTTGTGGTATAATTTTGGGCTATCTGGCTAGTGAGGGTAAAACTGTGGTCGAAGTCATGCCAACAGAAAATGCCTGGAATACAGAAGCGGCGGCTGAGTTTTCAGGGGAACGCACAACAGAAAGTAAAAGACGGCAATATGCGATCGCACCCGAAATTATGCTAAAAATGCAAAAAGAAGCACGCGATCGCTCACTGAACATTATCGGCATTTTTCACTCCCACCCAGATATTTCTGCTATCCCTTCAGAATGCGATCGCTTATATGCTTGGCAAGGATACTCATATATAATAGTTAC
This sequence comes from Nostoc sp. 'Peltigera membranacea cyanobiont' 213, assembly GCF_002245975.1. NCBI lineage: Bacteria > Bacillati > Cyanobacteriota > Cyanophyceae > Nostocales > Nostocaceae > Nostoc > Nostoc sp. 'Peltigera membranacea cyanobiont' 213. Next base: position 23,659 of record NZ_NOLI01000116.1, read on the forward strand.
CGTCCAAAACGGTAAAGCTGGAGAACTCCGAAGCTGGAGCCTTGACGATCGTCATCAGTTCCAAGCAGAGGCAATTGAAAATATAAAATCTGACTTAGTTTAAAGACAGTCACTCGTAGCGGTTTTCGCCGCTACCACGGTTAAAAATTCGTCTTCCATACTCCCTATCTCTATATGAGAGACAGTTTTTCGATAGGATTAATATTCCGCTCTCCTAGATTATAACTGCTATGCTAGATCCGAATCTGGATGAAATCCAGTTAACCAAAGACGATTACGAACGCTACTCTAGACACCTGATTTTGCCGGAAGTAGGACTAGAAGGACAGAAGCGCCTGAAAGCCGCCAGCGTCCAGTGTATAGGTACAGGTGGACTAGGTTCACCACTACTTTTATATTTGGCGGCGGCGGGTATTGGACGCATCGGGATTGTGGATTTCGATGTTGTCGATACTTCCAATCTACAACGCCAAGTCATCCACGGGACATCTTGGGTGGGTAAACCCAAGATTGAATCGGCAAAAAACCGCATTCACGAGATTAACCCCTATTGTCAGGTTGATTTATACGAAACTCGCCTGACTTCCGAAAACGCCCTAGAAATCCTGCAACCTTATGATATTGTGGTAGATGGTACTGATAACTTCCCCACTAGATATCTAGTTAACGATGCCTGCGTATTGCTGAATAAGCCCAACGTCTACGGTTCAATTTTACGCTTTGAAGGGCAAGCTACTGTATTTAACTACCAAGGTGGGCCAAATTATCGCGACCTTTTCCCAGAACCACCACCACCAGGAATGGTTCCCTCTTGTGCAGAAGGTGGCGTATTAGGGATTTTGCCAGGAATTATTGGTTTAATCCAAGCAACGGAAACAGTCAAAATTATTCTGGGACAAGGTAATACTCTAAGTGGACGGTTGCTGTTATACAACGCCTTAGATATGAAATTTCGGGAGTTGAAACTGCGTCCTAACCCGATTCGCCCAGTCATTGAAAAACTGATAGACTACGAAGAATTCTGCGGAATTCCACAAGCTAAGGCAGAGGAGGCAAAACAGCAGATGGAAAGTCAAGAAATGACCGTCAAAGATTTGAAGGAATTGCTAGATAGCGGTGCGAAGGATTTTGTACTGCTGGATGTCCGCAACCCCAATGAGTACGACATTGCCAAGATTCCTGGTTCGGTGTTGGTACCCTTACCAGATATTGAAAATGGCAATGGCGTTGCGAAGGTGAAGGAAATATTAAACGGCCACCGTTTAATTGCTCATTGTAAAATGGGCGGGCGGTCGGCAAAAGCCCTTGCCATCCTCAAGGAAGCCGGAATTGTTGGGACAAATGTCAAAGGCGGAATTACCGCTTGGAGTCGAGAAATAGACCCTTCAGTTCCAGAGTATTAAAAACGCACTGCTTTCCTGATAGCTGTTCTCGCTTGAGTGAGGT
>NZ_NOLI01000117.1:0-25075 GCF_002245975.1 Nostoc sp. 'Peltigera membranacea cyanobiont' 213
ACCCAGACAATGCCGATCGGCTCTGGAATGAATCGTTGCGCCTGCTCGCTTGACCTGGCAGTAACAGTGAGCTTCACGCTATTGATGAACGAATTGCCGGTCGTAAGCCTGCCAGCCTTTCGTCCATCATGCCAACAATCACCACGGGAAATACAAACGCACCCACTATGATGATTGCTGAGAAGGCAGCAGATTTAATTAAAGCGGAGCGTACTTCGCAAAGTGTTCTTAACAAGCTTAATGTTCAAAATCTGACACACTCATCTATTTAGGAGTTCGGAAATCTCCCTTTTCAAGAGTTTATCTGACACTTCGCTTTAGCACTCGAAGCTTGAGCATTCATTAGAAGGATCTATTTTATGATACAATCTTTCTGGCTTTTTGGTTCTCGCCTCACCATCGTCGCCGACCATACTACGACCGATGGTAAATATGATCTGATTGAAGGTTATTTCCCTCCTGGCACACAGACTCCACCCCATCGCCACACACGTTATTCCGAACAACTTTATGTACTCGAAGGAGAGTTCACTGTCTGGGTTGGTAAGAATAAGGTTGTGCTAGGCCCAGGTGAAAGTGCCTTCATTCCGATGGGTACACCCCATGTCGTTGCTGCACTCAGCGATCGACCAGCTCGCGGGTTAGTTGTTGCTTCGCCCAGTGCCTTTGCTCACCTAGTTGAAGCAACAGGGACGCTAAACGAGAATGAGGAAACTGACTTGGCATTATTCATGCGCGTCTCTAGCGAAATTGGCGACGAAACTCTGGGTGCGCCCGGAGATATCCCTTAGAGATTAAGCTGACTATTCTTCCTCCTGACTCCACTTTCCATTAGTAACTGACCGCTTTAAAGCCAACAATCAAAGGATTAGCATAATGGGAAAACTAGAAGGAAAAATCGCCCTTGTCACGGGTGGTAACAGTGGTATCGGTCTTGCTACAGCCAAACAGTTTGTTGCTGAAGGTGCCTATGTCTACATCACAGGTCGTCGCCAAGTCGAACTGGATGCTGCTGTAGAAGCCATTGGTAAAAATGTTACGGCTGTGCAGAGTGATGTTTCTAATCTGGCAGACCTCGATCGTCTGTTTGCCACCATTAAGCAAGAACTTGGACACCTCGATATCATCTTCGCTAATGCTGGCAGTGGACAAATTGCCCCACTTGGAGCAATCACTGAGGAACACTTTGACAAAACATTCAACGTAAATGTCAAAGGTTTGCTGTTCACTGTCCAAAAGGCACTGCCACTGTTGCCAGAGGGCGCTTCTATTATCCTGAATGCTTCGATTACTTCTATAAAAGGTACGCCAGCATTCAGTGTTTACAGCGCCACCAAAGCCGCCGTGAGATCCTTTGCTCGGAATTGGATACTCGACCTCAGAGAACGCAAGATCCGAGTGAATGCCATTAGCCCTGGTGTGGTTCCGACTCCTGGTTACGATCATTTGGGACTCAATGACCAGCAGTTGCAAGAATTCGTGGACAGCCAAGCCAGCACCATCCCACTGGGACGAGTCGGCACACCCGATGAGATTGCCAAAGCCGTTGTCTTTCTCGCTTCAGATGACAGCAGCTTTGTGAACGGCATTGAGTTGTTTGTTGATGGCGGTATGGCACAGATTTGAAGTCCAAAAGGAGTTAAAGATGAAGCTGATCTCTGTCCCTATCTTGGATATGCCCACAATGAGGACAAACATGAGTTCGAGTACTAAGAGTTTTCTTAACCACTTGCCCACAGTTAGAGCAGTTTTGGCTGGTGTAGTGAGGTGGTACTGCAACAGTTACCACACCAAAGACCTTGCCAAAATACTCAACCCATTGCCGGAACAAAGACCACGACACGTCACTGATTGATTTAGCCAATCGATGATTCTTGACCATATTACGCACCTGCAAATCTTCATACGCCACGAGATCGTTAGACTTCACTACGCACCTTGCTGTCTTAACAACAAAGTCTTTACGCTGGCGACTTACTTTGAGGTGCTTAGAGCTAAGTTTATTTCTAAACTTGACTCTATTCTGAGAACCCTTTTTTGTTCTAGACATCCGACGTTGCAAGCGTCTCAAAGACTTTTCGCTCTTGCGAAGATGCCTTGGATTTGCAACTATTTCCCCATTGCTATCGGTATAGAAATGGTTCAGACCTACATCAATACCAATGGTAAAACCCGTTGGTTCACGCCTTTCTACTCGTTCTTGGTCGATGCAAAATTGGCAATAATACCCATCAGCACGACGCACAACTCGCACTCTTTTAAACTGCTTGAGTTGGTAGAAATGGAGGTCACAGGTTCCCCAAAGCTTAAAGGTTCCTGCTTTAAATCCATCAGAAAACGTGATGCTTCTGCGGTCTTCAGAAAGTTTCCATCCACAGGTTTTGTACTCTACAGAACCATGCATTTGCTCTTTCTTAAACTTTGGGAATCCCTTTTTTCCTGGCTTACCCTTCTTGCAGTTATCAAAAAACCGAGCAATGGCAGACCAATGCCCTTTCAGCACTGGCTTGACGAGCCATTGAGTTCAGATTAGATACCCAAGGAAACTCAATATTATTCGCAAGTACAGCGCAATAGGCACTCAACTCGTATCTACCAATGCCTTTGTTATCCATCCAATATCTGACACAAGCATTGCGAACAAAACGCGCAGTTCTAATTGCTTCATCAAGCAATCGATACTGCGAGTCTTGTCCATCAAGTTTTGCCTCAAATACCAGCATATTTACGTTAATAACGTAAATACATAACATGGATTTGCGAAAAACTCAACTATTCCCATCCCTTACTGACTTTCAGTCAGTCATGGTCAGGGAATGTTTCATTTTTCCCCCTCGATTCATCTCGCCGCCAAATCAAAGATTATGGCGGGAGCATTCTCTCCGATCTAGGTAAATTGCTCCTCCTGCCTCCTCCAATAAAATCCAGGATTGAAAAGAGTTTTGAGCATAAATCAACTTGACATTATCAAGATTAAATTGATAAGATTTAAAGCCCGTGATTTTTGTGTTATACTGAAATAAATATTTAAATTGTTGAGCAAGTGAAATATAGAAATATATTTTTCACTTTAGCTAAACAAAATCTTGGGCGAGGTTGATATTAAGTGAAAATTCAAGCATTAGATGTCAAGGCTGGCGATCGCATTATTGCTTACTGCAACAACAAAATGCAAACCTGCAAGGTAAAACGCATCTTAGATCCCGGTCAAGCTAATATCACACTATCAGTATTCACCTCTGAGAATTATCGTGGCTGCTCAGTCTCATCTATAGTCCGCTTCCAGTCAAACGCCTTGGTGGATTTGGTAAGTTAAAAATCAAGAAAACATTCAATTTCAAAAACGTCTCTAGCAATTGTCCAGCCTCAAGCTGGATTTAATTTTTATTAAAAGTGCGATACCTGGGTTGGGCTACGCCTACGTAGATACCACTCTGTGAAAATTTCCTTTATCTAAATCCCTGACTTCTCAAAGAAGTTGGGGATTTAACTTTTCACCAAAAATTTAGGACTGCTATATACATTTTCATAGAGAATTATTATAAGTAAAAGCAAATTTTCAATAAAAGGAAAGTAAAGGAGTGACAACAAAACGTCAAAAAAATATATGGAAGAGTGAGATTAATGACATTACTCGGGGTGCTTGTGGAGGTTTTTTATTTGGTATACCTTTACTGTACACAATGGAGGTTTGGTGGATTGGATCGCGGGCCAAACCACAACTGATGATGATAGCGATCGCATTGATGTTTATTGTAGTTTACTTGCTCAATCAAACAGAAGGCTTTCGGAAACGCAGATATAGCTGGCTAGCCGATCAAGCTGCAATGGATACCGTAAAAGCGATCGCGATCGGACTAGCTTGCTCTACATTTGTCCTGCTACTATTGCGAGAATTGACACCAGAAACTTCTCTAAAAGAATCTTTAGGGAAAATCATCTTTGAAAGTGTGCCTTTTGCTCTCGGTGTAGCATTAGCCAACCAGTTGTTGGGAGATAGTAGAAACAGTGATGGAGAAGGACAAGAAACCGAGCGAATAAACAGCACAACCAACCACAAAGGGGATGAGTTAAATGCTACCTTCGCCGATTTGAGTGCAACTCTCATTGGTGCAACTGTAATTGCATTTAACATTGCTCCAACAGACGAAATTACCATGCTTGCAGCCGCAGCCTCGCCACCTTGGGAGTTAGCAATGATTGCCACATCTTTACTGATTTCTTATGGCATTGTATTTCAGGCAGGCTTTTCTGACCAGCAAAAACGAAGACAGCAAAAGGGAATTTTCCAACGACCATCAAGTGAAACCATCATGTCCTACCTAGTATCACTGCTAGCAGGCACTTTTATGCTATGGTTCTTTCAAAAATTAGCTTTTAGCGACCCTTGGACAATGTGGTTAGACCACACATTGATGTTGGGCTTACCTGCAACTATTGGCGGTGCAGCCGGAAGGTTAGCAATATGACTCAGACAGAACAAAAGCCAAAGCGCTCAATAGCTGAGTGGGTGACATTCGGCATTTCCTCACTAATCCTAGCAATTATTGTCAGTCTAGTTGGCTACACTTGGCTGAACGAAAAGAATCAACCTCCTATCCTTTCTGTCACTAAAAAAGAAATAATTCGAGAAATTAACGGTCAATTTTATGTTTCTTTTGAAGTTGTGAATAGTGGAGGAGATACAGCTGAGTCAGTTCAGATTATGGCTGAGTTAGTTATTAATGGCAAAGTTACAGAAACAGGAGAGCAACAGATCGACTTTTTATCTAGTGGGGAAAGTGAAGAAGGCGCATTTATATTTAGCAAAAACCCGCGTCAAGGTGAGTTAAATATGCGTGTTGGTAGCTATAAATTGCCATAGGCAGAACTATCTTTATTTGTGCCTTATCCGTCTTGGCGGCAAACCGCTCCGACTCTACGTTAGAAAAAATTGTACTTTGATAGATAACAGAGTTTTAATCTTAGCAAAAATAATATCCCCGACTTCTTTGATAAGTCGGGGAGCTGCGGCTTGCAATTCTTATAAATCAAATAGAATTGCTATAGAACTAATATTTTATTTTTGAAAAAACTCAGTAAAAGTCAAAAAGCCTTTTTTTACGTTGCCTATTGCCTGCTTATTGGGCTTCGCGCCCCACACAAATTGATTTTATGAATCAAATCAGATTCCGATATAATTCAACGCGCAGCAGTTTAAGCTTTAACTTTAGCTTTTGACCAAACGCCATTTTCATCTTCATCATATTGCTGATGAACAGACTCCCAGGCGGCTTGTTCAGCTGTAAACTCGTCATTTTTCTCATTGAAGACAGTATTATAGCTCTCAATGAATGTGCGTTGAGCTGCATCAGAAAGATGAGCGCGAACTTCAGGAGACAAGTCTTCTGGGCTATTGCACTGTCCAGGACAAGGGCGAGCAAAGATTTTTTCAATCGTGTGAATTTCTTCGCCACCAGCACTTTCGAGTAGCAATTGAAATTCGCCAGCGCGATCGCTCGGAACTTCTGCCATCACTAAGAATTCACCAGCTTGTAAGCGGGTTTGGTAGATAGCCGCTTTATCTTCTGACATCCCCAAAGTAGTTAGAACCGATACTAGACCAGCACCTGCACTACCTGCGATCGCTCCACTTGCAGCCCCCAGCAGCACTGCACCAATTGGCCCTGCTGCCACAATTGGGCCGACAAAGGGAATAAACAGTACGCCTACACCCGTGAGTAAGCTAAGAAAGGAACCAAACAAAGAACCAAAAACTGCCCCTGTTCTCAAACCTCCCAGAATCACATCCTTTTTACTAATAAAGCCAGCGATTCTAGTTTCTGACTGAAAGTTTCTACCCATGACCGAAATATGATCTCTAGGTACACTCCTGTCTAGTAAACGTCGAATCACATCATCAATTTGCTTCTGTTCTTTGAATACAGCAGAAATGGTACGTTCTGCTTTATATACTTCTGTCACTTAAATACTCCTTGGATTATTTTTAGGACTTACGCAAAAGGGATTTCCCAACCCCATTAAAAGGTTGGCTCTTTTAAGATCCCCCCTTTTAATGGAGATGTGCGAAGAGTAAGCTATGGGAACCAGATTTCACCTTTTCAACGGATAAGGTGAAGAGGTAGATTAATCCTTTCACACCAATTAGAAGGGGGAATCTATCCTCCTTCTAATTGGTTTCACACACAGCCATCTTCAACTCAGCCGTTATCAGCTACACGCCTACCGGAGTCTTAGCCCCAGATGCTGGCTGCTTACCATCTGGATCTAATGCTTCCCCTTCAATAAATGAACGCAGCATCCAAGCTATTTCCTCATGCTGTTCCAGCAGTCCAGTCAAAAAGTCAGCAGTACCTTGATCGTGGAATTTATCGCTAGACTGATCCACATGATCTCTTAAGTTACGGATAACCTGCTCGTGATCGTGCACTAGATTAGCTACCATCTGCGTTGATGTGGGAACATTACCAGCATGTTCCTTGAGGGTAGCAAGCTTGAGAAATCCTTCCAATGTACCAACTGGATAACCGCCCAAAGCACGAACCCGCTCTGCTAAGGCATCAATATTTAGAGTCAGCTTTTGGTAGTGTTCTTCCCAAAGCTGGTGCAAAGAGCGGAACTGAGGGCCGACGACATCCCAGTGGTACTTTTTGGTTTTCACCAACAGTAAATAGGCATCTGCCAAATCTTGATTTAACAGATTGATTACACCTTGACGCTGTTCTTCTGTCAACCCAATGTTTATCGCACGCATTTTTTTTCCATCCCTAAGCAAACTTATTCATTAATATCTCAAATTTCATATAGATTCCACATCAACCAAAGGAAGCATTATGAGTTAAAATTAATCACCCAATTTACAACTATCCCTATGCCTTAATAGGTAGTATCAAGGCAATAATCTAGTCATTAGAGAATTTTATTATTTTTTTAGTTCCAAAGATAAAATTTTAAATACAATAGCTATCGTTAATTCATAATTAAAACTATCGAAACATAGTTTTCCCCATTTGATACTTAATTAAATTTGCCAGGTTGAAATTAGTAATGGGTGATTGCGTAAAAGCAATCACCCATTACTACCGAAAAATTACCAGAACTATTAATTTAGTTACTTACCTGTAACTTTCTCCAACACTTTCTTTATATTTTCTTCAGCAGTGGTTGCACTCTGTGAATTGTCAGGACGCTTCTGCTTATCAATATCAGCATCTCCCTGAACTTCATTGAGTCCTTTGTTGGACTCTTTTTGAACCTTTTTCAATCCTGCTGGTGGTTCTTTAGCAGCTTTATCAGTTTTGCTTTGAATGTCAAGCAGTTGTGTAGTACCTTCGGTAGGATCGCTTTGATAGCTATCGATCGCAAAAGCAGGAAAAGCACTAGATAACAGTAGTAAAGCGCAAGTAAAAGCCACAACTAGAAAACGCACTGGGCTTAAGATAGATAAAACAGAAGCAATAATCTTCATTTGAAATCCTCGATAACAGCTTTAACAACGCAGAACTTCACTGAGAGAGCGTAAGCTTATATCTTTATTTGGCAAGCAATAATAAAAATAGCAAGCTACACTTCAATCTGGAATTTCTTTTAAAATGAAGTTGATGAAGAAAATGTCTTTGTATTTCTGCATCGAATTAATAAGGGATAATAAGCAAATACCACCTTAATTCTCTAGCACAATTATTACATTTTCTCTTGACATTCTTCTCTCAACGTTCGCTGTTTCTACTTGTACTTTGAAAATGCTCAAGCCTGCATCAATCTCTGGAATGAACTTTCCTCTATCTGTGGTTACAATAAAATCAGTCTCTAGATATATCGACTTAATATAGTAGTGGGAGCTTAACGACTTTAGTATTTATGTTTATTTAACTCCACTTTATCTAATCAAAGGACTTTCCGTAACATGCACCTTATCAGATATTTGTAAAGTATAAAGTTATATAAAGTCCCCCTTTTTTAAGGGGAAAAATAAATCTTTTCTTTAAAATTGATAAGTCTGCCTTATTACCTCATCTATTGAACTTACACAATGGAACATTTCTATTAATTCATGGGATCTTGTTTTTCGCTTCGCTAACAGCACTTTTAACGGCGTTAAATACTGAATATCTGGGTCATCTCCCAAGGAAGTTTCGGCTGTTTGCAAGATTTTTGTCGCATTCTCAAAAATATCCTTGTTGTCAAAACCTTCTTTTGCAGAAATTTGATGTAGTGCTGCATCAGGTACAGTTGCTCTACCTACCAAGGTTTCATCTAACACCAAACCTTTCAATAACGTCAGCAAAGCCGCGTAGATTAAAAAATCATCACAACTATCACACGCCTTAAATTCAATGCGTCCCACTTCAGCTGGAATGCGGGCGATTTTTGTTAAGGAAGGGATGCTATTAATTAGTTGCTCCTCTTTCTGAACGAAAACTAGAACTGCTGGTCTTTTTCCGGTTCTGATAAAAGTTCGTACAGATAACCCATCCCATAAACTTCCTTTATAAAAAGGGGAACTATAACTAAAAGGGACGATATAAGGACTGTAATAAGTTAACTTTTTGCCAATATCAATTACATCTTCAGTAGACAAACCTGCTACTGAAATATTTAAATCTGGCCCATAAGACACCATGTGAATATTAGCAGTTTGTTCGTCAGGATAAGCCTCTAGCTGTTTAATTTCGTAATCATTTAGTGGAGGTTGAGGTTCAAAAGCCGGATTGTAGGGATTAAAACTGACTAAAACTGGTGATAAACCAAAGTTAGCAGCAACCTCACGTAGTAGATGAAAACTTTCTGATAACTCTGTAATAGCGCCTTGAATATCAGAATGTATAGTTGTTCTAATTTCAATACCTTTAACATGACAGTCTATAACCTCGTCAGAATCTGCAAATCTTTCAAATCCCTCAATGTACCATCTCTTCATCTTAATACCCGCATCGCCTACGCGCAGTTGAGGATAGTCACTAGGATATGTGGGTAGCTTTTCAATAATTTGATTAAAATCAGCAAATTTTGTGTGGGAAAAATCAGCAAACTTTCCTTGTTTGTTTAGGAAAGCGACTTCATGCTCAATGCCAAATAAAAACATTATCTATACCTTTATTGCTAAGAGTTAATCTAATCTAACTAATAGATACTTCCCGAAACTAAATATGCATTAGCCAGAATTATCGTAGAGACGTAGCAGTGCTACATCTCTACATTCTTTTTCGGAGATATATAATGCCAAACAATAGAAATCCTAAAAATAAAAAAGTAACATCAGTAAATAATTAATTAGAGAAAAACGTCAGCGATATTTAGATTGCAAGCTCGCATACTTCCAAGGTTGAATCACAAAGTTGAATCGCCCTGTAGTGCAAATTTAGGTACTGAATCTTATGAATATTTGAGAGCCTCCAATCAATTTTACTTTAAATATAAAAATTCTCAATAATAGTATAAATGGATTTTACCCTAAGACCGACTTTGCGATTTGAAATCTGATTTATTTTTTCTGCTGCCCCACTATCTTCATAGTCACTGGGTAGGGTAGCTTAGTAATGACTGAGGAAAGCTTGAGACGTGAGTTTATGACAAGTACCGTTCAATCCCCCTACAGCAGCGAACAGATTGCCGCTTGGTTGCGTGGACTGCTCACCATTGCTTGGGCAGATGGTAATTTTGATGACCAAGAACAGGAATTAATTGCCAACATCACCAAAGATGAATTAGCTCCTAAGATAAAATGGGACTCATTAGAGGTAATTACGCCAGAAGAATTAGCCGCAGTGTTGGGTAAAGGTACACCATCGGCAGAAAATTTCTTAAGGACTGCGATCATGGTAGCGATCGCAGATGGTACTTATTCCCCCAGCGAAGATGAGGTTCTACATCAGTTCTGCCAAGCCTTAGAACAGCCAGAGAATTTACTAGAAGCCCTTCGCCACACTCTAGAGAACCCACAGCAAGTTACCCCCATTATCCCCAGCCCTGGACTTACAAAGCGTCAAATTAATGCCCTATATCCCCTGCGAGACTGGCTTGATAGGCTAGATATCCAAGACCCAAGAGTAGCCCGCTTTTTATGTAAAATGATTCCTTCCCAGTGTCCCTTTGAGCGAGATGTCACCTTATTTGGACGCAAGATTGTCCACATCCCGCCGATGTGTAAAATTAACCCCTTGTATGAGCAACTGGTGGGGTTACGTTTTCGCGCCCTCTCTTATCTAGCAGATAAATGCGGTGAAGATATTTCACCATATATTTGAGTGCTGATTGCTGAGTGGGGAGTGTGAGTTACAAGTAAAGAGTGAGGAATGAGGTTTTAAAACTTATAATTTATAACTCGCGACTCTTAACTCAGCACGGGCTAAATGCCCCACTACCGCTAACAGGACTCTAGAAATATGCAATTTATCGACCAAGCAAAAATTGAAGTTGAAGCTGGTAAGGGTGGCGATGGTATTGTTGCCTTCCGGCGAGAGAAATACGTACCGACTGGTGGTCCCTCTGGTGGTAATGGAGGACGAGGTGGTTCGGTCTTTTTCGTCGCCGATGAAAACCTGCAAACCTTGCTTGACTTCAGATACAACCATCGATTTCAGGCAGAAAAAGGGACTCGTGGTGGGCCAAATAACTGCACTGGGGCAGGAGGAAAGGATTTAATCATCGAAGTTCCTTGTGGTACAACCATTTATGATGCTGAAACTGGCGAATTGCTGGGGGATTTAATCGAGCCTAAGCAGTCTTTGCGGATTGCCCAAGGTGGTAAAGGTGGACTAGGAAATCAGCATTTCTTGAGTAACCGTAACCGCGCCCCAGAATACGCCCTCCCAGGATTACCAGGGGAAATAAAGCAGTTGCGGCTAGAGTTAAAACTTTTAGCAGAAGTCGGGATTATTGGTTTACCAAATGCTGGTAAATCCACTTTAATTTCATCTTTATCAGCTGCACGTCCAAAAATTGCAGACTATCCTTTCACTACCCTGATCCCAAATTTGGGTGTAGTGCGGAAACCCACTGGCGATGGTACTGTTTTCGCCGACATTCCCGGACTAATTGAGGGAGCGGCTCACGGGGCTGGGTTGGGACACGATTTCTTGCGTCATATCGAGCGCACGCGAGTGCTACTTCACTTGATTGATGCCACTAGTGATGATGTGGTTAGAGACTATAACACAATTAAGGAAGAATTACAAGCTTATGGACGGGGTTTAGCAGAACGCCCGCAAATTTTGGCGCTGAACAAAATTGATGCAGTCGATCGAGAAAATGTCGATTTAGAGGCGTTAGCTACCCAACTTAATCATCTCTCTTACGCCCCGGTTTTTGTGATTTCAGCAGTTACCCGCACGGGGTTAGAGCCGATGCTACAAGAAATTTGGGGAATTCTCGATCAAATGAAAGTTGTCCAAGAAGTAGAGGTATTGAGATAATTACTAATCGTAATTACTACTTTCTGAATAAAAGTAGATGATGGCAGTGGAAATACTTTGTTTTTACTTATCGTTAGGACTTACCCTTTAACAGGAAAGATCGAATATAAATGATTTGAAAAACCACATCTGTTGTCGGGGTGATTCATGAATTGCCCCTACAGTCCAGGTCTATTTATCATCAGATAATGATTAATAAAAACCTAAAGCAACGTTTTAAGTTAATACACAGCATAATTTTTAATGGTATGAAAGCTCTTAAAATTACGAATTATGTTGAGTATCTTGAATTAGGGGAATATTAATCACAAACTCAGCGCCTTGTTCTAGCTGCGAAATACATTCTAAGGAACCACCATGTCTTTCTGTAACGATCTGGTAGCTAATGGCAAGTCCCATCCCCGTACCTTTGCCGATGGGCTTGGTGGTAAAGAAGGGGTCAAATAGTTGTTTTTTAAAATCTTCTGATATTCCCAATCCATTATCGGCAATCCTAATTATTACCTGATTTGAATCTTGTAGTTGAGTGCAAATGCGAATTGTCGGAATTGGGTATTGGTTATTCCCCTTGTTTGCCTCATCTACACTACCCAATCTCTCTTCTAAAGCATCGATCGCATTTGACAAAATATTCATGAATACTTGGTTTAGCTGCCCCGCATAACATTCTACCAAGGGCAGTTTGTCGTATTCTTTGATTATTTCAATTGTCGGGCGTTGCTTATTACCCTTGATGCGGCTTTGCAAAATCATCAGAGTACTGTCGATTCCCTCATGGATATCAACAGCTTTCATTTCGGCTTCATCCAAGCGCGAAAAAGTTCGTAAGGAAAGCACAATCTCTCGAATGCGGTCTGCCCCAACTTTCATTGAGTTTAGTATTTTTGGTAAATCTGACTTCAAAAAGTCCAGTTCAATTTGTTCTGCAAAATCCTGAATTTCTGGGATGGGTTCAGGATAATGACTTGTATAGAGTTGCAAAAGTGAAAGTAAATCTTGAGTGTATTCCTTGGCAGGTTTGAGATTGCCATAGATAAAATTGACCGGATTGTTGATTTCGTGTGCTACTCCTGCGACTAGTTGACCCAAGCTGGACATCTTTTCACTTTGAATTAAGTGAGTTTGGGTGTTTTGAAGTTCGCGGAAGGCTTCTTTGAGTTCTTCAGCTTGTTGCCTTAGTTGCGCTTCCGACTTTAGCAGGGCTTCTTTAGCTTGTTTGCGTTCTGTAATATCCCTAGCAACAGCTACCCGACAGAAAGGCTCTCCTGTTTCAGGATGTTTAACTATAAACAGGCTGCAATCAGTAGGAATTTCTATACCTGTTTGAAAATGTCTATGGCGAAACTCGCCTTGCCAGAAACCATGTTGAAACATCAAAGGAACAATTTTTTGCTGAAACTCTGCAAAAGCTTCTGGTGAATGAAAATCAGCCACGGCCTTGGTTTTGGCTGCTTCCTGGCTACTAAGCCCTAGCATCTTGAGTCCGGCAGGGTTCACATAGACAACTTGCCCTTCCATTGAAGAAATGCCAATAAAGTCACTGCTGTTTTCAACCAACGCTACAAATTTTTGCTGTTCTTCTTCAGCGCATTTGCGTTCTGTGATGTCTAACACCATTGAAGCAATGCCAACCACCTCACCATCAGGGGCTACCAACGGGTTATTATACCACTCACAGACCATTGTCCTGCCATCTTTAGTGATGTTCTCGTTGACACTAAAACTGCCTCCACGTTGGTTTAAGAGGGCTGTGATAATCTCATTTACGTGCTTTCTGGCGTTTTCAGGTACTATTATCTCAAAAGGATTCCCCAGTATTTCCTCTGTGGTGTATCCAAACATTCCTTCTGCTGCCCGATTCCATGTTTGAACCTCAAAGTTGGTATTCCATTCAATAATGGCTAAAGGTGTTTGTTCAATCAGCAATGCCAGTCTTTGCTGTGAAGCTCTAAGTTCTGCCTCTGCTTGCTTGTATTCGGTAATGTCGCGATAATACCAAATCCTACCGTAATAGTCTCCTAAAGATGATATCTCACCACAAGACCCTTGGTGTTTACGCACGGGTGCAGAATAGCGCTCAAAAATCTTTCCAGACTTCAGGAAAATTTCATCACGGCTACTTTCTTCTGGATGCTGGTAAAGATACTCCACCTTAGCGAGAAATTTGTCTGGATTTACTACTTTGTCTACTACCCATCTCACGAGTTGGCGAGCATCCGATGTTTGGATCAGTGCCGTAGGAATTAGCCATAGCTGGGAGAATTTCTGATTGAATGAGACGATTGTACGATTTTCATCAACAATTAAAATTCCATCGATGGAAGCTTCTTGTTGAGCTTGCAGTACAGCATTAATGCGGTGTAGGTCTGATTCTGCTTTCTGGCGATCGCGCAGTATGGCTTGTTGTTCGCTGATGTCGCAAAGTAACCAACGCCAGCCGACCTGCTGACCTTGTGAATCATACATAGCAACCATCTTGATACTAGCAGGAAAGGTTGTACCTCCTCGTGACTGTAGATCGACTTCCCAATCTTGTATCTGCTGCAAATTTGCCAGTTTGTTCGTGAAGGTTTGGCGATCTGCTTCAGCGATAAAGATAATGAATGATTTGCCTACTAGATAGTTTTGTCTCACAGATAGTAAGGCTGCGGTTACATAGTTAGCCTCTTTGATGATGCCGTCAACATCAGTCACTAAATAAGCATCTGGGGCGAGATCGAACAAATCTTGGTAACGCCGCCGCTCTAATTCTGCCGTTTCACAAGCGATCGCTTGTTCTTGGTTTTGTTGGCGCAGTTCTTCTACCGTTTCCTGAAGTGCTTCACAGGTTTGCATGAGTTCAGTAAAATCGCTAACTCTGTCAGTTACACCCAGAAATTTCCCAGCTTCATCCTGTAAAATAATCTCTCGAATACTACCCACCAGAAATTTGTTACCAGTCTCATCCTCAAAGCAAGACTTTTTTGTAGAGATGAGATGAGTTATACCCTGAGCATCGGTAAAAAGATTCTGGTTCTCATTAGTAATATTTGTGGTGAAAACTAGTTCATCTTTTTGTCGAAATACATCAGCTTCTGCTTGCGGAAAAAAATCATAGTCTGATTTGCCAATTAATTCTTCTCGGCTATAACCGACGAAATCACAGTAAGTGTCGTTAATTAATACCCAGCGATGTTGGCGATCTTTAACAAAAATTGGGTCAGATATGGCATTGAGCGTCTGATGCAGAAATGCCAGCGAAAAGGTTTGCTGCTGTGGGTTTTGTTTTGGCGCAGGGTTATCTAAGAATCTATGATGGTTCATACCGGAATTTATCTTTAAAATTAAGCAATAAAAAAACCTCTCCTTGGTCTTACTACCCAAAACTGTCCCTCTCTGAGTCAGAGAGGGACAGTTTTGAACGAAATTTCAAGGTAGGGAGAGGTTTCTTGAACTCACATTTATTTAGTTTCATCTGTGTCAGGATGATTAGTATTTATTATTCCCAGACTAAATAATGGATGTAACAACCAAGTCAATCTTTAATTTTAAGTGTTTTCAGGGAATTGGGGACTAGGAAAATTTTGTTTTCTGTTGGAACACTGATGCTAGGCAACTGCACTCATCATCTGTGGCATGGTTTTTTAGTAGCATAATTGATACAAAAGCTTAAAAGCCTTGCTTACTGGTAAAAAAACGGAGTTAAACTAGAATTACACGGTAACAATCAGAAGAAAATTATGATGAGCGATCGCGACTATACATTAATTATTGACAAAAGCGGTAGTATGTCCACTCCAGACCAAGTGGGTGGTAGAACTAGATGGGAGATCGCCCAAGAGTCTACTCTTGCTTTGGCAAGAAAGGCTGAACAGTTTGACCCCGATGGCATCACCGTTTACTTGTTTTCCGGTAGATTTAAACGCTACGATGATGTCACTTCAGCTAAAGTCGCACAGGTATTTCTCGAAAATGACCCTGCTGGGACGACAAACTTAGCAGGTGTGCTTCAGGATGCACTCAATAATTACTTTCAACGCAAAGCTGCCGGTAAAAGTAAGCCAAACGGAGAGACAATTTTAGTTATCACTGATGGTGAACCAGACGATCGCAAAGCTGTATTTGAAGTCATCATTCATGCTACTCGCCAGATGGAGCGTGATGAAGAATTAGGAATTTCGATTATTCAAGTAGGTTCAGATGCTCAAGCAACTAAGTTCCTCAAAGCTTTGGATGACCAGTTGGAAAGTGTCGGCGCTAAATTTGATATTTGTGACACGGTTACTTTAGACGATTTAGAAGACATGAGCCTGGTAGATGTATTGACAAACGCAATAACTGACTAATGCATTAAAGTCCAATAACTCTTAACTTTTAACTGGAGAATTGAATAATGTTAGAAAATCGTGACTATACGTTAATTATCGACAAAAGCGGCAGCATGGCCACCCAAGATCAAAAGGGTGGTAGAAGTAGATGGTTAGCGGCGCAGGAATCTACTTTAGCTTTAGCTAGCAAGTGCGAGCAATTTGACCCAGATGGGATTACAATCTATGTATTTTCTGGTAAATTTAAGCGATATGAAAATGTGACATCCAGCATAGTATCGCAAATTTTTCGAGAAAATGACCCTTCCGGTACAACCGACTTAGCCGGTGTGTTAAAACACGCAACTGATGATTACTTACAACGCAAAGCGTCTGGTAAAACAAAGCCAAATGGTGAAACAATTTTAGTAGTTACTGACGGCGAACCGGACGATCGCAAAGCAGTTATGAAGGTAATTATTGAAGCTTCTCGCCGCATCGATCGAGATGAAGAATTAGCCATTTCCTTCATTCAAGTCGGCGTAGATCCCCAAGCTACCCGTTTTCTCAAAGTCTTAGACGATGAACTTCAAAGTGCTGGCGCTAAATTTGATATCTGTGACACCATTACTATGGAAGATATGGAAGATATGAGTTTATCGGAAGTTCTACTTAATGCCATTAATGACTAGCTATACTATTTATTAGGAATTGCAAAAATGGATTCCATTGATAAGCTATTAGCCGAACTCGAAACTGAATACAAAGGAGTACAACCACAACAGCAGCAGTCAAAATCAGCCGCAGCCAAATCGTTTATTCCATCATTGCCCAAGTCGGCATCTTTTATGGATAACCTTTTAGCAGAAGTTAAGGCTGATTTTGCCCAAGAGGATGCTGCTATTGAGTTAAAAAGACAGCAAGAACTAGAACAGGAAGGAATTAGACAAGAAAAACTCAAAGCTAAACAATTAGAGGCTTTGAAAGTACAGGCAAAAAAATGGTTAGCCAAAGTAGATCCGCTTTCGTCCGAAGGACTTTGGTTTGAAAGGTTTGCTGAAAGTTATTCCTCAAAATTAGAGGCAGCGATTGAATATTTACGAAACAATGAATAAATAATTCAAAATGCTACAGATAAATCTGCTAGTTCAATTTGAAAATTAACAATTATTCTTTATTAGCTATCATGAATATTGATGACGATTTGTGATATTTGAATGTTGAATAGCCCATTCATGCATCGCATAGAGGATTGGTTGCAAAGTTTCTCCTAAAGGAGTCAGTGAATATTCTACCTTGGGCGGAATTTGGGGATAAACTTCTCGATGAATAATGCCGTCTTCCTCCATTTCTCTAAGTTGTTGGGTTAGCACCTTTTGTGTAACTCCAGGTAAAGCCCGTTGCAACTCACCAAAGCGTTTAACGCTAATCATTAATTCTCTAATAATTAAAACTTTCCAACGTCCTCCTATAATTTTTAGGGTAGTTTCTACTTCACAAGTCAACCTGCTATTGTTTTCTGCTTCAGCTTTCATCGTTTTTTTATAGAAAGTACAAAGGCAGATATCCTGCCTTTCCAGCTAGCTGTTTAATGTTCTCAATTTTTTGAACATTAGATACTCAAGAATATCGATAACTACGTAGCTATCAACTCAGAATCGATTTCCGACGGCGCACCGTCTTGGACTAGCGATCGCGTTTCGCCATTCCGCTGAAGGATACCACCAACCATTGCTAGCAAGGCGTTTACCTTCTGGGTTCGCCACATATCTACAAGTTTTTGCACTTTGGCAGCAGACATCCGTCGCATCATCGCTTCGTAGAGATAAGCTGCATGTCCAGTTTCATCTTGGGCAATATTTAGCATTCCTAACTTTAAATTACGAGCGGTTGGATCTTTATCAGGTAATACTTTCGCCATTCGTGCAAAGTCTTTACTAGCATCTAACTCCAGAATGTATGTACTAGCCATAAACACATCCCAGTCAATGACAGCCGGTTTAAGTTGTTCTTGGGTATAGCCTTCAAAGAATGCTGCAAAAAAAGGGCTACGCGGCTGTTGTGATTTATTTGTAGATGTAGTTTGGGGTTGACGCTTAAAATCTATAACTTGTTTATTCATTTGTTGTAAGGCGTGGGCAAAAATTTGACCATGCCTAGTTTCATCTGATGCATGTTTTGCTAGTTTTGCGGCTAGCCATGTATCGCCTTCAGCTGCGGCGCGATCGCTAAGTGCAGATAAAAATGGCACGGAACCCGATTCGGCGAAATAAAACCCCGCAAGGATGTTGGGACGGGTTTTAGAATCACGAATTTGAGCAGCAGAGTAATAGGCAAAGGCTCCTGAACCAGCTAGATGCAAAATGTGAGTTAATAAGTTCATCAGAAATTGCCACTGATAATTGGAAGGTTACAATTCTTATACTAATCCGCATTTTCTATTCGGTTGTCGCCAGAGGGTCTTATAATTTGGAATTTTGAGATTGTCCGTGGCAGTATGTCAGCAGTTAACAAATATATCTGGTCATTTTGCTAATATCATCCCACAGAGGTAATGCAGGTAAGTTGGGATGGATAAATTAATTAAACCAGTGCGATTTTGGCTTTGTGCAACTATCATGATTTTGGGTTTGATTGGCTGCGATCGCTTTACTGGTAATTCTGGAGAACCAGTTGAACGTGTGAGTGATGGCGATACTTTAGTAGTTAAAGATAACAGTGGCAAAAATTTTACCGTGCGCTTTGCTTGTGTAGATGCGCCAGAAATTGCTCATACCAACAAAGAAAAGCAGAGTAAACGCACCAGCGATCGCAATCAATTTACTTGGGGTGTGAAAGCCCAACAACGGGTGCAACAACTAGTCCAACAAGGAGGCGATCGCGTCACTTTGAATATCACAGATAGCGATCGCTATGGACGCAAAGTTGCCGAAGTCCGTTTACAAAATGGCACTTTTGTGCAACAGGTATTGTTACAAGAAGGATTGGCAAAAGTGTATCGTCCTTATTTAAATAAGTGTCCTAGCAAAGACTTAGTGCAACAAGCCGAAGCTGAAGCTAAACAACAACGACTTGGTATTTGGAGTGACACTAAATTTGTTAATCCTTGGGAATATCGCACCCTATCTAAGAAATAAAAACTCTAGTTGTTTCTAACTAATTAAATGCACAACATTCTTTGGCATTGTATATTTGCACGATAATTTAGCAATTTCCCAAATTTCCCCCTGCCTCCCCTACTCCTCTCCCCAAGTTTGCAGTTGCAAATAAACTAGTACCATCGTCACTGCTAGTAATATCGTCGCGCCGGCGGCAGCATAACCGAAATCAAATTGAGCAAAAGCTTCTTGATAAATGTAATAAACCAGCAAATTAGTCGAATTCAGCGGGCCTCCACCAGTCATCACATAAACTTGCTCAAAACTCCGCAATGTAAAAATCGCGGTAGTGATGATTGCAAATATTGCAGTAGGGCGCAATCCAGGCAGAGTAATATACCAAAATTGTTGCCAAGCATTTGCTCCATCTAAATCTGCCGCTTCATAACGACTGGGAGGAATTGCTTGCAACCCTGCTAAAAAAACTACCATATTGAAACCTAATTGTTTCCAAATACTCATTAAAATAATTACCGGCATTGCCCAAAATGTATCTCCTAGCCAGGGGATAGCTGGAATACCAAAAAAATCTAAAAGTCCGTTAACTGGCCCTGATGTTTGAAACAGCCAGCGAAATCCCAAACCGGCTGCCACCAGTGAGATAATTGAAGGCAAAAAATAGGCACTCCGCAAGATACCTCGCAAGGGAATAGAGCGGTTTAATAGCACTGCCAAGCCCAAGGAAATAACTATACTGGGAATGATGGTAGCAACTGTAAAATAAAAGGTGTTACCCAGAACTTGCCAGAAGTCGGAGTCGAGTAGCAAGCGCCAATAGTTTTTTAAGCCTATCCAATAAATACCTTTTATAGTGAAGCTACCAGCAGTGAAGCTGAGGTAAAACAAATAGGCGATCGGCCAAATGATAAAAACGCCTAGTAAAATTAGTGCTGGTGTGAGAAAAATCCAGGCTGCTGCTGTATCATTATCCAACCACGACTTAGTATCTATTTTTGGTTTTGGCATCTATAATTATTCCCTCTTAGCTGTTTATGACCTTCCGCCCTGATTCTACCCCTAGCTTGGTTTCTCCCAGCATTAGCGATTGCCAGCAAGTCGCACCTTTAAAACTGGGAATTATGGCTTCTGGGAATGGCAGCAATTTTGATGTAGTTGCTCAAGCTATCCAAGATGGACAGCTAAATGCCCAAATTCAAGTTTTAATTTACAATAACCCCTCGGCGAAAGCAGCCATCAGAGCAGCCAATAGAGGTGTAGAAGCTGTTTTGTTGAATCATCGCAACTATAAAATTCGAGAAGAGTTGGATGAGAAAATTGTGCAGACATTGCGGCACTACGATGTGGAATGGGTGATTTTGGCGGGTTGGATGCGATTGTTAACCTCAGTTTTTATTGATGCCTTTCCTGAGAGGATTATTAATATCCATCCTAGTTTGTTACCTAGTTTCAAGGGAATCCATGCTGTAGAACAAGCTTTGGCATCTGGGGTAAAAATTACTGGTTGTACGGCACATATAGCTTGTTTAGAAATGGATAGCGGCCCAATTTTAATGCAAGCCGCAGTCCCAGTATTGCCAGATGATACAGCAGAAACACTCCATGCCAGGATTCAAATTCAGGAACATCGAATTTTACCATTAGCGATCGCTCTGGCAGCTTCTTCATCCAAAAATCCACTAACCTTAACGTCACTTACTTAAGCTGAATTTAGATCCCCGACTTTTTCAATAGTCGGGGATCTGGGCAGCAACTTTTACTTAAGATTTACCTAATTCCGAGAGAAGGCTCCTGCCATAATCATAGGCGATGCCTGGGTTGGGCTACGCCTACGCACTGATTTCTACATATTTTTTAATTGCCGCAATTGCCACATTTTCCAGAAATAGCTAGAAGTCCAATTAGTAATCATGTGAGCGACAATCGGCACTAATAAGTTTCCCGTGAGCAAGGCGCTATATGCCAATATCATCCCAACAATCGTTGCCCAAATCACATAAGGCCATTGTTGAGAACCGCTAAAATGCAAGATGCCAAAGCAAAGACTAGATACAATGACAGCGACATTATCCAAGCCTAAAGCTGACAGCATTACACCCCGAAATAATAATTCTTCACTCAAACCCGGTAGCAACCCCAGCCAAATTAAGTCTGGTAAGGCTAAGGGCTTTAGTACCACTTCTAAATAATAATCTGCACTTTTACGGTAGGGAGTCCAAACGCGATAGGCTATGCCACTTAACGCGGTGATGACAAACCCCAATCCTACACCCAACAGCAAATCCTTCTGGTTCCACTTCCAGGAAAATAGGGAAAAGTTACCAAAGTGCAATGACAATTTGGCGACTATCAACAAAATGATTGCAGTCGCTCCCATTGCCCCAAGTACTTGGATGCGTGTCAGATATGGAATTTCTGGCTCTTGCTTTTGTTGTTCAACCACAGGTTTTTAAGGGGAAAGGGGCGGGGGGCGAGATAGAAATAACTCCTAACTCCTAACTTTTAATTACTGGCTGCAAAGGTAATAATTTGGGACGGAGAGCGGCAGGGTTGATGCCTGCTTTGTGTGCTACTAATACGCCTACTGCTTCCAAATATGAGTTTACCTGTATAGCTCTGATGCTCAACGCTTGGGGAGGAACTTCGATCAGAGTTTTATTTTCTTCTACTGTAATTATTTGGCATCGTCTTTGGCTTAAACTCAGTAAGGCACTGCTACCACAAGCATTTGCAGGTGCGATCGCAGCATCCACTTCATCTGCCCAAATATCTCCTTTATCTGATGCAATCGCTCTTTTCTCTATTATAAATTGTGGGGCACGACTTAATCCTACAAGGACGCACGGCAAAAAGGTATAACCTAATTCTTCGGCGGCGGAACGGGGGGATAAATCAGGTTGTGGAGGTTCGCTCAAAAGGGCGGGAGAATGGGCGCAAGGAATTTGAAAGGTTCGCACTAGCAAATGGCTAATTACGGCTTCTGCACCTGCTAAGGAATCAACGCCTTCACCGTGGCGGTATTTTTGTACTGCTTCTGAGTCCATATCATCGGGGAAACGGGCAACAACTGCGATCGCTTCTGCCCCCGCTTTTTCAATTAATATCTCAGCTGCCCGTAACAAACTATCTGGGTTGCCAATTGTTCCCCAACTAGCTCCTGATGCTGTAGTCCGTAATTCTACATCTAATGGTGCATCACTAATTACATAATCTGTTAAGGTCAATCCCAGAGTTGCTCTGACTGCATCGGCAGCTTGTATATGTCGTAGCCGTAACTCTGGCTCAATGCCTTGGTCTAAAAGCAAACCCACTTTGTTGTTGCGGACTGGACGCAAACCCCAGCATCCAGAGGCAAATTTGTCAAGTCCGTAACCTTCAACATAGAAGGCGTTAGGGAGATTCCAGTACAAACTTGCGCCGTTAAGGACATTGGGGTGAGTAATTAGGCGATCGCAAACCTGTGCCATAACTTTGGCAACAGGTAAAGCATCACCTGCATAACCCCCAATGGCAGCCCCAACACCGGTTGGCACAATTAAGATAGCTGTGTATGGACGATTCATTTTAAGTGATGAGTTATGAGTGATGAATTATAGAAATCAGAAGCCATCAACTCATAACTTTTAACTCCTAACTCCTAATTCTTGACTGTAGTTACCACAGCTTCAACTGTAGCTTTTTGTTCTTTAACATCTACAGAGGTAACAGCCCAACGGAGGGGTTCACCTTGTTTCTTCAACTCTGTTTCGATTACTTCTAGTAATTCGGCGGGAGTTTCTTGTAAATCAATTTCTGCGGTAATAAAATGAGTTGTCATCTTGGGAAATCCTGTTAATTTGTAGTTTCTACAATAGCTGATGTCAGTTGCAATGAAATACTTATGTTATCCATCAGGTTTAGTAATTTCCAGCGAACAGTTATTCAGTTATGAATAATCATCCGATATACTGATAACTGTTCGCAGATTATTTGTCTTTACCAAATTGTAACTGATAAACGATGTCTTCCTTTTCTGTCTCAACTTTCAAATCAGAAAGGGGTTTGGCAACACAAAGCAACACATAACCTTGCTTTTGTAAATCTGGACTAACGCCCATGCCATCAGCTTGATCCACAGTTCCCTGAGATATTTGACCGGCGCAAGTTGTACAAACACCTGCATTGCAAGAACTTGGCAGTTCCAAACCAGCAGCATCGGCAACTGATAAGATCGTTTCATCTTCGGGAACTTGCAATGTATGAATTTTGCCTTGGTGATTAATTTCTACGGTGTAAGTTTTGGACATATACAAAGGAAGTGTGACGCAACAGACAAATTTATTATCTTATCTGAATTGGTTAAAAATATCTAGATATTTACCATAGATATTAGATTAAATCCTGATATCATAGCAAGTATTTTTAGACTAGTCACATTAATTACTATAATTAATTGAATTATTAGTTAAATTTACTATAAATACAGCAGATTTCAGGTTAGTGAAGTACAGCATCTAGGTCTGGTAGCTAGGCACAGAGCCTATTCTAATTCAGAATTCTGCTGTAAGGGAACTCCAAAAAATAAATTATTCAATTTGTCTACTCAACTAGACTTCTTTCTTCCTTGTCTCCCTTGTCTTCCTTGTCCCCCTTGTCCCTCTGCGACGGAATATTTTTTTACTTGGAAATCCCTAATATGCGCGATCGCATTCCGCACGCCGGAGGCGATCGTAAAAACGGATAAGCCATTGGGAATGGGTACTGTTCTGGAACAATCCGGTGACGGACTTGTTGAAAAGGCTAGCGGTTCACAACTGTGTCGAATTAGCTTTGCTGTTTGGTGAATCTTCTAAAATGACTTGATGCATTAACCCTTCATACAAATGAGGGGTTTTAAAATGTTGAAACTTTCAGTTACCCTGAAAAGATAAGCGATCGCTTGTCATCTAAGTATACTTATGGTTGCAATAACCACTAAATTCCTGTTATCCCTGTTTGGGGGATGACTTACAGCAGAAATAAAAACTGATGATTAAGTATCACTCGATAAAAGTAAACTGGCTTGTGGTTGAGGAATAAATTTTTATGAAAGCGATGATTCTCGCGGCTGGTAAGGGTACTCGCGTGCGTCCGATAACCTACACAATTCCCAAACCAATGATTCCCATCCTGCAAAAGCCAGTGATGGAGTTCTTGCTGGAACTGTTACGCCAACATGGATTTGACCAGATTATGGTCAACGTTAGTCATTTGGCTGAAGAAATAGAAAACTATTTTCGTGACGGTCAACGGTTTGGGGTGCAGATTGCCTATTCCTTTGAAGGGAAAATTGATGACGAAGGTAAACTGGAGGGAGAAGCAATCGGTTCTGCGGGAGGAATGCGGCGTATCCAAGACTTCTCACCGTTTTTTGATGATACCTTTGTGGTGTTGTGCGGTGATGCTTTGATTGATTTGGATTTAACTGCTGCAGTTAAATGGCATAGAGCTAAAGGATCGATCGCTACTATTATTACAAAATCTGTCCCCAAGGAAGAAGTTTCTAGCTACGGTGTGGTAGTCACTGACGAAGAGGGGCGTGTTAAAGCTTTCCAAGAAAAACCTTCAACTGAAGAAGCCCTCAGCACCAACATCAATACAGGTATTTACATCTTTGAACCAGAGGTGTTTAATTATATCCCCTCTGATGTCGAGTACGACATTGGTAGCCAATTGTTTCCCAAACTGGTAGAAATCAAAGCTCCCTTCTACGCCATTCCTATGGACTTTGAATGGGTAGATATTGGTAAAGTCCCAGACTATTGGCGGGCGATTCGCGGTGTACTGCTGGGTGAAATTAAAAATGTGCAAATCCCCGGTCATGAAGTCGCGCCTGGCATCTACACTGGCTTAAATGTCGCTGTAAATTGGGACAAAGTAGATATCACAGGCCCAGTTTACATTGGCGGGATGACAAGAATAGAAGACGGAGCTAAAATTGTCGGCCCAGCGATGATTGGCCCCAATTGTTGGATATGTAGTGGCGCAACAGTAGAAAACAGCGTGATTTTTGAATGGTCGCGCCTGGGGCCAGGAGTCCGCTTAGTTGATAAGCTGGTGTTTGGACGTTATTGTGTGGATAAAACTGGAGCAGCGATTGATGTTCAAGCTGCGGCTTTAGACTGGCTGATTACCGATGCTCGTCAGACACCGCCATCACATACCCCTGTTGAGCGACAAGCAATAGAGGAATTGTTGGGGACAAACGCGAATTAGGGACAAGAGAATGGAGATAGGGGAC
>NZ_NOLI01000118.1:0-24993 GCF_002245975.1 Nostoc sp. 'Peltigera membranacea cyanobiont' 213
CGACGGCAGCCCCTTCACCCCCCTTTAAAATGATTATCATTATTGTTGGTGGAATAGTTTATTTTATGGAAGTCCCTTATGATCGCAACACCTTTTACACGTTCGACGCGCACGGCTACACGGACTACCCGTTCTATCACGAAAACGCCAAGGCGTAGCCCATCGAACACGAGAGAGCGAACGAATAACTTGTTTTTCAAATGGAGGAAGTATGAACAAAAGTATAAATGTGATGTTGGTACATGGTGGAATGGCACTAAGAAAAGCTGAAAGCTTTGCCTGGAGTGGGTGTGGGAGGTGTGGGGAGTGTGGGGAGAATGAGGAGGAATTGATAATGGGTGCGGCATCTATCGCTTGGGAGCAACCCAGTACCTCCCACACACAAAAGCCTTATAAATAATGGATTCGCCGTTATCTTAGTGCCATTCCATCTGGGGGATATTTTCAACTTCCATAAATTATTTACAAAATGTATGAAACAGCCATGCTTTGATTGTGCGTTCCAAAAATCTGTAAAATACTCGCTTTCCTCTAAAAAAGCGCATGATATTCTGCAAGCAATTACACACGACAAAGCTTTTCACTGTCACAAAACTATAGACTATTTAGAGTCTATTGAAGCTAATGGTCTATTGAGTAGTACCAATAGCAGATTTCAATTGAAGTTTAATATTTGTACCTTTTTTCAGGGCAACTTCTCCACCAGGGCTAGACAAAACAAAAGCAGCAGCAGCACCACCACCTGCTAGTCCACCATGCTTGAACTTGGCTTGATTGCCAAGAAAATGACCTGCAATTGTACCACCTAAAATAATCCCTGTATTTTGAATGAACTTACCTTTGGTTTTTGTTTCTAACTTGGTGTTTACTAAAGTTGCATCAATGGGATAAGATGAACCATTTTTAAGCGAAATATCATCAAAAACTAAATGTAAGCTTGCTTTTTTTCCTTTAGCAGCTTTGACTACATCTTCTAGGTGTCCCTGTATTTGACCTTCTTGAAGAACTTTATTGACTCCGGTTGAGGAATTCTTTATTTCTAAAACAAAACGGTCATTATTTTGGCTTTTACTCGTAGATATCTCTTGTTGAAGAACAGTCTCAAAACTTGTTCCAGCAGGTACAGATATTTGTTGATTATTTGGTTGACTAGATGTGCCTTCAGGGAGCGCAGTTTTATTGCTACTAGAAGTGTTGTCAGTCTGGGTATTAGTTTTATTACAACCTGATGTGCTACTTAATAAGATAGCACTCAATAACAATGGCAACAGATTTTTCATAGCGACGGTGTTGATGTAATGAATAATAAATAACAATACAATCTTTTCAGGGTTCTTCGGTTATTTTTATGGAAAACCTGG
Source organism: Nostoc sp. 'Peltigera membranacea cyanobiont' 213 (assembly GCF_002245975.1). Classification (NCBI taxonomy): domain Bacteria; kingdom Bacillati; phylum Cyanobacteriota; class Cyanophyceae; order Nostocales; family Nostocaceae; genus Nostoc; species Nostoc sp. 'Peltigera membranacea cyanobiont' 213. The sequence continues at coordinate 1,362 of NZ_NOLI01000118.1, forward strand.
TCTAAATATTTTCTAAATGGGGATTTTTATGTAAATTCAACAATATATACCTTACGAAAGTTTACAAGATATTTACTGAAACTAATCTAGCTACAAAAAACAGGCTTTGATTGTACCCATGACTGATAATAAACAAGGTGTCTCCCAACTCACTCACCAAAAACCAAGACATGTTTTGGTTGTAGCTCCAAGTGAACTCACTATCCATCATCGTCGCAGACAATCCTTTCAGACACCGCCTAATTTAAGCAATTACATTCTCAAAATCATCGCTAATTTGTCCATCGTCAGTGCTACGTTGTTTGGCATCAGTGCATTGGGTTACTGGGAATTAGAAATCGTTGAAGCCAATACAATCCCGACGATAGAAGCCAGATACGATTGGCAAACCCAAAAACATATTTGTTTCGGTTGGATGTTAGTTGCTTTTTCTAGCTTTCTTGGTAGTGCTTCTTTTGGTGATGAGTTTGACGCTATCAGATTTAGAAGGTAGATATAGAAATAGTTTCAGAAATGTTGAATGTTGATACAAAACTTTACATAGATATTTACACTAACTTTAAAAAGCCTAAATTAGTCAACATAACATCATCTCCTCAAATCAATGAACATAACTAATTTTCTGGCACATACAAGATTGTAAATAGCGGAATTTATCTAATAGTGTATGTCCCCATTGTGCGGGAATAGATAAAAGCTGTAAAATCAGATAAGCTATCAAACTAATATATTTTAAGCCTTCGCCCAAAATTACCATATTTTGGGTTATTTTTATCAGATTTTTTTTAACATTCAACACTTTTGGGGTAAAGGTACAGGGTTAGGATTAGCGATCGCTCGGCAAATTGTCGAAGAAACCCACGCCGAAAAATTGAATTTTAACTCGATTCTAGGTGATGGTACAGAATTTATCATTGAAATTCCGGTGTAATTTTTGGCTTTTTTGGTAAACAGCTTCAGATATCTGGGAATACTAAATCTAGAAGTCTTAAGGATTTAATATTGCAGCCAAGATTTAATGTTCCCTTAATCAAATTTCCCAAATGTTAGTATCAACATCCGATTTATAAGGAATATCTAGCTATGCAAGCATATTCACAGCAACAACTCAATTCATTGATTAAGCGACAAATAGCTCTTATCGCTCTAGTAGTTCCTGCATTAATAGTAATTAGTACCGGTTGCACTACTCAAACTTCCAGTAATAATAATCTCCAGCCAACGCCCAGCATTCAAGCTAGTGTGGAAAAGGTACCAGCAACTTTAGCGATCGCAATTATCGCCCAAGCGTCGAATGACACAGACCAACAGGAACAAATACGAACTTTAACTGAATACCTAAATAAAACCCTGAAACAACCTGTATCTATCCAAGCGGTCAAAGACTACAAACGTACCGTCGATCTTTTGGTAGAAGAAAAGGTGCAAATCGCCTTACTAGGGCCACTTTCTTATATTGAGGCAAAGCGACGGAATCCACAAATTGAGGCGATCGCTGCCCCTATCACTAAAAGTACGGGACGACCTTGGTATAAATCAGCTATTATCACTAATTCTGCTAGTGGGATCAAAACCCTCAACGATCTTAAGGGCAAGCGGCTTGGCTTTACCAGTAAACTATCAACATCAGGTTATATGTTTCCTGTAGTTCACCTATTAGATATAGGTTTCAAGTTTAATAGCGATTTTGCTTCTGTTCAGTTCTTTAAGAACCATAAGAACTCATTAGCTGCACTCCTAGATGGGCAAGTTGATGCTGTAGGTATTGAGTTTGATATTTATAAGCAAGCTAAAAAAGCTGGCAAAATCAATGATTATTATCGGGTAATGTGGGAATCAGAACCAATTCCCCAATCTCCTATTGTTGTTTCTCAGAAACTATCTCCCCAGCTTATTGCTGAATTGAAAGAGGCATTTATTAGTGCCCCTATTGGAATGCTGAATCTTGATGGAATTCCTTCTAATGGATATACCCTGGTGCAAGACTCAGACTACGATCGGGTGAGGCAGGTCAAGAAACAATTAGACGAAAAATTAGCAAAGACAAAATGAAGATTTGGCAGAAATTTTTTGGCTCTTCGGTTATAACCGTCGGGATGATTATTATTGCCGTAGGCACAAGTAATCTAGTACTGGGAGGCGCTCGCGTTCGGGTAGAAGAGGCACATTATAAAAGCCTGAAACTGATTGGCAATGCTCAAACCATAAATTTACTCTTAGCCCGGCAAATTATCACACTCAAAGATTTGTTAGTGCTAGAAAATCCTCAAGCTAAAATCGCCGAATATCAAGCAGTGAAGCAAGAATTTTTATCTATATTAGATGAAATGAAAAAACTTAGCCCCACTACGAAAGAATTAGATATAGTATATCGTCGGTATCAAATCTTTGATAACTTGGCAACGGAAATTAGTCGATCGGTTATTAGCCAAAATAGTCTGTCTGTAGCAGAAGTGAAGGAAGACTATAGAGCTATTAACGCTTTTAATCGAGATGTTAATTTTTATACTTCTAAGATTATTAGAATTTTGCAACAAGAGCAAAAACAGGCTATTTTGGCAGGGCAAGACCTTAATGAAACCGAGCAAATTGTCAAGTGGGGAATTCTTGCTTTTATTTTGCTAGTTCTTGCTGGGCAGTTTGTCCTAATTCTATTGCCAGCAGTGCGGTCTATCAAGAAACTTCAGACAGGCGTAGCGACCATTAGAGAGGGGAATCTGGACTACAGATTAGACATCCAGACTGGTGATGAAGTCGAGCAATTAGCCAGCGAGTTTAACCGCATGACTGTTAAGTTAGCAGAGTCTTATCATGATTTGGAGGTAAAAAAGAATTTTGCCAATGAAGCTAACCAAGCAAAAAGCGATTTCTTGGCTAATATGAGTCACGAACTCCGTACTCCCCTCAACGGTATTTTAGGCTATGCTCAAATTCTCGGACGTTCCAAAATTATCCCCGACAAAGAACGTCATGGTGTGAATATTATTCATCAGTGCGGCTCTCATCTCCTAACATTAATTAACGACATTTTAGACATCTCAAAAATCGAAGCCCGCAAACTAGAACTCGCTCCCAAAACTATTCACTTCCCCTCATTTGTTCAAGGCGTGGTCGAAATTTGTCGGGTTCGCGCCGACCAAAAAGGACTTGACTTTATTTATCAACCCGATCCCAATTTGCCCACCGGAGTTGAGGCTGATGAGAAAAGGCTCCGCCAAGTCTTACTCAATGTCTTAGGAAATGCGATTAAATTTACCGACAAAGGGAGCGTCACCCTGAAGGTAGAAGTATTAGAGTCAAATTCCATAATTCCCTTGCCTCGCTTCAAGTTCCAAGCGATAGATACTGGAGTGGGCATTGCCTCTAATCAGATCAACAAACTATTCCAAGCCTTTGAACAAGTAGGAGATCAAAAACGCCAGTCGGAAGGCACAGGGTTAGGTTTAGCCATCAGCCAAAGAATTGTGGAATTGATGGGAGGAAAAATTCAGATTGAGAGTGATCTGGGGGTGGGCAGTAACTTTTACTTTGAGGTGGCATTGCCTCTCGCCTCTGATTGGGCGCAAAAAAGTTCAGTCACTGACGGACGCACCATTGTCGGGTACGAGGGGAAACCACGCCATATTCTGATTGTGGACGATCGCTGGGAAAATCGGTCAGTCTTGGTAAATCTCTTGGAGCCACTGGGGTTCACTTTTACCGAAGCAGAAAATGGTGAAGAAGGCTTAGAGAAAGCCAGAGAAAAACAGCCAGATTTAGTAATTACAGATTTAGCGATGCCAGTAATGGATGGCTTTGAAATGCTCAGGGAGTTACGCACTTCTGAGGATATCAAGCATTTGTTGGTGATTGTATCTTCCGCATCGGTGTCAGAAATTGACCAACAGAAGAGTTTAGCTATGGGTGGAGATGATTTTCTCACAAAACCCGTTGATGCGGAAGAGTTGTTCACCTTGCTGGCCCAACACCTGCAACTCACTTGGAAATATGAAGCAGTCGAGTTAGCTATTGGGGACAGGGCGATGGACAAAGAGATATTCACGGAGCTAATTCCCCCACCAGCCGCAGATTTGGAAATGTTACTGGAACTGGCGCAGGATGGCTTAGTGATAGAATTGACAGAAACTGCAAATAAAATTGGCCAAAAGGATCGGCGTTATCAACCTTTTATAGGGCAGGTAGTACAACTAGCCAAGCAATTTCAAACTGAGAAGATTGAAACCTTGATTCAACAATACCTTACTAATATTTAGGATTTAAGGACGATTATGGCAACAACTTTAAGTGGGTTAATTTTAATCGTTGATGATATTCCCACTAATTTGGATGTCATCTCAGAGGCTTTAAGTAATGAAGGCTATAAGGTTGCGATCGCAACCAGTGGCGAACGCGCCCTGCAACAAATTGAGCGGCGACCGCCCGATCTGATTTTACTGGATGTGATGATGCCAGGAATTGATGGATTTGAAACTTGCCAACGCCTGAAAGCTAATCCCAAGACTTGTGATATTCCGGTGATTTTTATGACTGCTTTGGCTGATGTAGACAACAAAGTTAAAGGGCTTAAACTTGGTGCAGTAGACTACGTTACCAAGCCGTTCCAAGAAGAAGAAGTGTTAGCACGGGTGAAAACCCATTTACAGTTGCGTCTCTTGAGTCAAAATTTAGAACAGCAAGTGGCTCAAAAAACTGCTGAATTACGAGCAACTCAGATGCAAGTCATTCAACGCGAAAAAATGTCGGCTCTGGGCGAATTGGTGGCTGGTGTTGCCCACGAAATTAATAATCCCGTTGGCTTTCTTTCGGGCAATATTCAACACGCTTTAGAGAACATTAAAGATTTGTTTGGATTGCTGGATTTAGTTCAGCAAGAATCTGCTAATTTCAGTCCGGCAATTCAAGATAAAATTGAAGCGATTGACCTCGAATACATCCGTGAAGACTTACCAAAGTTAGTTGGCTCGATGCGAGAAGGAGTAAACCGGATTAAAGACATTAGCATCAGCTTGCGGACATTTTCTCGTGCTGATAGCGATCGCCCCATTCCTGGCAATATTCACGATGGTATTGATAGTACAATTATGATTCTTAAACATCGCCTCAAAGCTTCTGATACTCGCCCAGAAATTCAAGTAATTAAAGAATATGGCAATCTCCCCCAAGTGGAATGTTATGCAGGACAATTAAATCAGGTATTTATGAATCTGTTGGCTAATGCGATCGATGCTTTAGAAGAATCAAATCCTGGACGTAGTTATGCAGAGATTAAAATTAATCCTAATCAAATTATTATTAATACAGAATTATCTGAAGATATGCAGCAAGCAATAATTCGCATCAAAGATAACGGGATTGGCATGAGTGAGGCAGTGCGGGAGAAGATTTTTAATGAGTTATTTACTACTAAAGAAGTAGGTAAAGGTACGGGGTTAGGATTAGCGATCGTCCGGCAAATTATCATCGAAAAACATGGAGGGACAATTACAGTCAACTCTGAACTAGCAGCAGGAACAGAGTTTGTCATCACCTTACCCACTCAAGCAGAACAAACAAGTTGATTTTCTAGTATAAGTAAGTCGGTAAGAATAAATCAAACTAGATTAAGTAATGGCGCTCTTAAACATCAGTCTCGCAAAACAATACTTGAGAGCAATGGTACTACTAAAGGTATGGGAAAATGGACGGGATTGGGGTTTTGATAATAGGCTTGATTCTGTCTGGCAATATCTTTTACGAGAACAAGGTCTTATCTCACTACTTTTATCCGACATTGATTATTTTAAACAATATAACGATACTTATGGTCATGCGACCGGAGATGATTGTTTGCGCTTTATTGCCCAAGCTTTCAAGCAAAGTGTCAAACGTTCTAGAGATTTAGCTGCTCGTTATGGCGGAGAAGAGTTTGTTGTTATCTTGCCTAATACTGCTAGTGATGGGGCTTTTCACGTTGCCCAAGAAATTCATAAAGCTCTAGAACAGCTAAATATTCCTCATGCTGCATCGGCTGTGAAGCATCACGTCACCTTGAGTATCGGAATTGCCACAGTGATTCCGACACCTAATATGGTTCCTTTGGATTTGATTGAGGCAGCAGATCAAGCCCTTTATCAAGCCAAAGCAAACAGACGAAATTGTTCATGTATTAAAAATAACATAGTTTAAAATCCAATCGCACAAACAGCTTTCCGCTTCTGCTCTGCGTAACCTCCAGATAAGGGACTTCCAGAAAATAAAATATACAGATATTGAAGATGTTTTTACTTCTATACCCGAAACTGAATTTTCTCCTGACAACGTTCGCGCAGCGTCTCGTAGAGAAGCTGAATAAACCTGTTCTACCTGCGCCGAATGGCACTAAGAAAAGCGTAAATCCCTGCTATTCCTAGCTTTTGGGTGTGGGGAATTAAGAAGATGTTGAACTCCTTGATGTACTGGCATTCAAATTGTCTGAAACCCTAAACCCAACACTCTACCCTGGTGAGGTTTCATCTTTTCTTAGTGCCATTCATTACAGATCCATTGCGTACAACGTTATCAGCGATAATCAGGCTACCCCGCCGGGAAAGCTTTAACGCCCACGCGAAGTATTCTGGATTGCTTGGCTTGTCTGCGTCAATTAAAATGAGGTCAAATGGATTGTATCGCTCCTTAGCCAGTTACGGCAGTGTCTCTATTGCCCGGCCAACACGCACCTCGACAAGATGAGCCAGACCAGCGCGGTTTATATTCTCGCGAGCAACTTCGGCGTGCTTGAAATTTGACTCTAGGGGGATCAAATGACCGTCAACAGGCAATGCTCTGGCTAACCAAATTGTACTGTAGCCGCCTAATGTACCAATCTCCAAAATAGTGCGTGCTTTATGGATTAAGGCTAATACCATGAGCAGGGTGCAAACTTACTAGGGGCTGATTTGGAAGATGCACTGATACCACCAGAATTCACGAATCAGTATCAGTAATTTAAATTTGATTTGCAAATATTAAAAGCCTCAGATCCCCGATTTTTTGAAAAAATCGGGGATCTTTTTGTCCCATTTAAAATAAAATACGGTAAGTCTACCAATTTAACGTATAATATTTTTGGCTACGATCGCTTCCTTCAAGATATTGCTGGTATTAGATTGCAACACGAAGGAAGTGAACGAGTGCGAACACAGCCATATATTGATGCTGGAACTTGATCTTTTTCTTGCCGCATCCAGAAACGATGTTGAGCGATCGCATCAAAACTCAAAGGTAGCCTCAGAGCCTTGCTGCCGATTTTATGCAGCCTGACCTGGTTTGAGGACAATCTTGATGCAATTGTCTTTCTTGTCTTTGAAGATTTCGTAGCCGTGGGGAGCTTGCTCTAGCGGCAAACGGTGGGTAATTACAAACGAGGGATCAATATCGCCGTTTTGAACGCGATCGAGTAGCCTTTCTAAATATCGATGTACGTGCGTCTGTCCTGTTTTCATGGTTAAGCCTTTGTTCATAAAAGCACCCATTGGTATCTTGTCTACAAAGCCTGTGTAAACACCGGGAACCGAAACCGTGCCGCCTTTACGACAGGCAACGATCGCTTGACGCAATACATTGGGGCGATCGGTTTCCAGTCGCACCGCTTGCATCGCTTTGTCATAGAAGCCTTCCAAACCCATGCCGTGAGCTTCCATTCCTACCGCATCCATGACGGAATCTGGGCCCATTCCCCCAGTCATTTCTTTGAGGGCTTCACCCACCTCGATTTCTTCGTAGTTCAAAATTTCTGCTCCCCCATCTTTTGCCATCTGGAGCCTTTCGGGAACGCGATCAATGGCAATGACACGCCCAGCACCCAGCATGAAGGCACTTCTAATGGCAAACTGCCCAACTGGGCCGCAACCCCAAATTGCCACCGTATCCCCTGGTTCGATGTTGCAATTTTCGGCTGCCATATAACCAGTAGGGAAAATATCAGTGAAAAACAGGACTTGTTCATCTGCTAGTCCATCGGGAATCTTGAATAACCCCACATCGGCAAAGGGAACGCGGGCATATTCCGCTTGACCTCCTGCGTAACCTCCCGTCAGATGGGAGTAGCCGAAAAGACCTGATGGGGAATGACCCATCATTTTTTCTGCCATCCAAGCATTAGGGTTGGAGTTATCGCACAGCGACCACAAATCCCGATTGCAGAAGAAACACGAGCCGCAGGAAATTGTAAAGGGAACAACGACGCGATCGCCGATGGCAAGGTCTTTGCCTTTGTTATGGATATTTCCATTTTTAAAAGCACTGCCTAGTTCAACGATCTCTCCCATGAATTCATGTCCCAAGATATCGCCTGGTTTCATCGCCGGGTTGTAACCGTTATACAAATGTAAATCAGAACCACAGATCGCCGTTGACGTGATTTTAACAATCGCATCACGCGGATTAATGATTTTAGGATCGGGTACGGTTTCAACCTCAACCTTGTTTGTACCTTGCCAACAAACTGCTTTCATTGCTTGAGTTTCCTAAAGTGAAGTTGTTCGTCAAATGTCAAATCTATTTACGGAGTTGGATTGAATATTTATCGTAAATTAAAGGGTTTAAGAACCTGCAATCTACATGTAGCACCCATTTCAGTTGGGGTTTAAATCCCCGTCTGAAATGTCTAAAATGTTTGAATTTTGTTAGCGCAACGTTAGCGAGTCTACGAGCGTCATTTTGAATTTTGAATATTTATCCTTTCCCCTTTGGTTGACCTTCTGTTGTCGCAATCTCGCCCGTTTCCATCAGCATTTTGAAGCGGTGTAAATCATCTCCTAGCTGCTGTTCGGGTGATTCACCAAAGAGTTTGGCGATCGCATCTCCAATCAATCCACCCGGTGGATTGTATTCTGTGACAACTTTCACCTCAGTGCCGCGATCGTTCAGTGCTGGCGTGAAGTGGACAGAACCAGAGTTTGCAATATCTGCGCCTTCAACTGAAGTCCAACTAATCAATTGGTTTTCACGATCTTCAACAATATTTGCATCCCATTCAACACTTTTGCCTAACGGTGCGCTAGTTATCCAGTGCGTTCGCGTAGCGTGTCCGGAGGACTCTTGCTTGTCGTTATATACTTTCACGTCTTTGATATGCTTTGTAAAACTGGGCAAGTTCTCAAAGTTATGCCAAAAGCGGTAAAGTTCTTCTGCTGGCTTGTTGATCGTGACAGTTTTTTCAACCTTAATGCGTTGATTCATAACAATTGTCTCATTAGGGGCTTATCGATCAAATCTCGAGCGCAGTCCGGCCGCCGTTTCACTAGTTTCCTGCTTTGCCTTATTAACCAAGGCTCTCATGCCAAAGAGTTTATGTGTAACGTTAGGCTAGTTGGCTGCTCTGGAAGCAATAGGTAATCATGTTCAAGCAGTTACTATGACAACCTAAGTAAGTTTGAATAAACTGCTGCATCTATGGATTAACTTGGTGTAGTTAAGCCTGGGTTATGACATTTAACATTTATTAACGATGCTATTTCATCTTAGGAAGACACTTGATGAATCACCTCTAGCGTGAGAGTATTTGTAGCGATCGCCTATCTCTGTTTAAGGGCTGATTGCGTATTGGGTCTAGTTATGTATTGTTTTGGTTGTATCTTGCCATTGTGCTTCTTTTGTTTAAAGCAAAGGAATCTTGGGCAGTTTTGGCAAGACGTGCTGGAATTAAAGGAAGCTCTAACGATTAAATCACAACCAAATTTTTCAGCCCTTGCTCTGTTCGTTTAAGGAAGATAACTTAATCCGCCGACTTTCACGCGATAGTGGTACCAAAACTGGGGTAAGACTTTGAGCATTGCTTTCTTTAAAGCTTTCCACCACCTTAGATAATTCTGCAATTGTCGATGCCTCAAATACGCTACGCAAAGGCAACTCCACGTGTAAGGTGTCGCGCACTCTAGAGACAAGCTGAGTTGCCAGTAATGAATGACCCCCCAATTCAAAGAAATTATCATAAATTCCTACGCTCTTAAGTCCCAAAATCTCAACAAAAATTTTCACCAGCACTTGTTCAACAGGAGTTCGAGGTGCGATGTAATTTTCAGGCAATTGGGGCTTGATTCCATTATGGAATGCTCTTAAGGCGCGGCGATTGACTTTACCATTAGCTGTTAAAGGTAAAGACTCCAATACTACAAAACCTGATGGCATCATATACTCAGGCAGTTTTTGTGCTATGTAATTCTGCAACTGCGGCACTAACTTACGCGCTGCTTTGGTTTGTAGGGGATTATTGGCGTAAGATTGCCAAGGTCGAGAGAGAGTCGTGCTATGGGGAAAAATAGTTCTTTTACCTACTTCATTTTGCCGTACAAAAACTACATCATAATGTCCTTCAGTACTTGAATGTGACCAGGTAATATCAACGCTATAAGGTACGTTCAGCGCATAGAAATCTTCTGGATCTACTCCGAAATTTTCTAGTTCTTGCAAAGCTTTACGTATTTGACCTACAGTTTTAAAACTTTCTAAGTCTGATAGCCATTCTGCTGTTTTAATTGCTGACATCAGCCGCGCATTAGGTATATTGATAATGCTTAATATTTCTGGTTTATTCTCAATTAATAACTGGCACACTGCTGAGACTGTTAGATTATTTTCAGACCAGTTCAGCACTGAATCATTTCTAGGATTACTAACAATTTCGGCACTAATATGAAGAATCACATTGTAACGAAACTCAGTTAACTCATTGTGATATTTACCCCGCATCAGTTGGATTTGTACATGATTAATTTGCGGAAAGCGTTGCTTGATTGCAGTAAAAAAATCTGGATCAATAACTAACTCTGTTTCTTGAAATATTTGTCTTTGTATCCGTTGTTGTAACTCGAAGCAGGTAAGGGAAGGTTCAGCTTGATACAGTTGGACTGACGCATGGAAAGCTTGCAAGAGTGGCAAACTACGCACATCCCCTATGAAGATAAAGCCACCTGGAGCAGTTGCCTGCACAGCACCTTCTAATACACTAATCAGATAATCAATAGTAGGAAAATATTGTACAACCGAGTTCAGAATTACTGTATCGAAAGCTGCTGTTTCTACTTTCTCGAAGTTAGTAGCCATTTGCTGATACAGTGTTACCTGCGGTATTTCTTGTTTTTGTAGCTGTTGCTGAATGCAGTTAAGTGAAACTGAGGAAAAGTCTGTCCCCCAATATTGAGTGCAGTGAGGTGCAATTCTAAATAGAATCAAACCTGTCCCACAACCAATTTCTAACACTCGTTTGGGTTGCAGAGCCAAAATCTGCTCGACTTGGTTATCCACCCACTCACGCATCTGCTCTGCTGGAATAGGCTGATTTGTGTAACTACTATTCCAGCCGACAAAATTGAATGTAGGATCTGAATCAGTAGATTGATTATAAGTTTCGTTATACAACATCTGCCATTGCAAAACCTGCTCATTCTGCAATTGCATTAATTGCAAATTCTCCTGTTCGTTACTGTATTCAGTTTTTGCTACTACATAAGCTACTAGGCGCTTTTCCTGTTCATCCTCACTAGTTATTACTACAGTTTGCTGGACTGCTGGATGCTGACTCAGTACCGCTTCAATTTCTCCCAACTCAATACGATAGCCACGAATTTTTAACTGATCGTCGAGGCGACCTAAAAATTCAATGTTGCCATCTACTCGATAGCGAACTAAATCACCTGTTTTATAAAGTCGCGCTTTTAACTTATTAGTAAAAGAATGATAGATGAAAGATTCAGCAGTTAAGTCAGGATGGTTTAAATAACCTCGTGCTAACCCATCACCACTTATGTATAACTCTCCCGAAACGCCAATAGGTACTGGTTGTAAATGTTTATCTAATATATAAAGTTTTGTATTGGCGATGGCTACGCCCGCCGCAGGCATCGCATGACCAATTGTAGGTGCTAAATTACCTTTATTCTTAACAGAAATATGACCAGAAGTTGTTACAACTGTATTCTCAGTTGGCCCGTAATTGTTAAATACTTGGAAAGAGTGAGAAGCTAAAGGATATTGATTTAGTTTATCTCCACCTGTGAGTAATATTCGTAAAGCTGCGCTCTGAGGAAAATCTAATAACAGAATTTTCTCTGCTAAAGGTGTTGGGATGAAAGAAATTGTTATTGCTTTTGATACTAGCCAATCTCGGAGATAGTCAGGCGATCGCCTGGTTTCATCATCTACAAAATAAATGCTTGCCCCAGTACTCAGATAAGGCCAAATTTCCCAACCGCAAGCGTCAAAGGCAACTCCAGAAATCTGCGTTGCTCGTTCAAGGGGTGAAACTGCAAACGCTTTTTGATGCCAAAATACTAAATTTAACAATCCTCTATGTTCAATTTTAACCCCTTTAGGTTTTCCAGTTGACCCAGAGGTATAAATGACATAAGCGAGGTGATCTACTGTAACTTTACTAGTAAGATTATCTTCAATCTCTTGAGAAATAATCTCCCAATTTTTATCTAAATATATTATTTGCGAATTATAGTTTTTTAGGCGTTCCAGCCATCGCCCATGAGTTAATAAAACTGAGACTTGAGCATCTTCAAGCATAAAGTTTAAACGTTCAGATGGATAGCTTGGATCTAAAGGTACATAAGCTCCACCTGCTTTAAGTATGCCCAACATCCCGATTATCATATTAAAAGAGCGTTCTACACAAAGTCCTACTAAAACTTCGCTTTTAACTCCTAATTTTTTGAGATAATGTGCAAGTTGATTACTGCGTATATTTAACTCTTTATAGCTAAGTTGCTCATCGCCAAATACTAGTGCAGTTGCCTCACTATTCTGCTCTGCTACGCTCTCAATTAACTGATGGATACACTTATCTTGAGGATATTTTGCCTGGGTATTGTTCCATTGAACTAACAATTGATATAGCTCAGATTCGCTTAAAAGTGGTAAATGTGCAATTCGCCCTTCTGGATTTGCAACTATACCCTCCAGTAATATTTGGAAGTGTCCTAGCATCCTGGTGATAGTAGCGTCATCGAATAAATCAGTGCTATAAATTACAAAACCACTAATTCCTTCTGAGCTATCTGCCCATAACCCATTTTGAGTATTTGGCTCCCACAAGTGGAACTCCAAATCAAAGCGCGTTGTTTCTGTTTCAAATGGTAGCGGACTTAAAGTTAAACTAGGTAACTCTAAGGCTGTCATCGGCGCATTTTGGAGCGCAAAAACAACTTGAAATAGCGGATTTTGATTCAAATTACGCTCTGGATGCAGTTCTTCTACAAGTTTTTCAAAAGGTAAATCTTGATGGCTGTATGCTCCTAAAGCTACCTCTTTAACTCGACTCAATAGTTCCCGAAAAGTTGGGTTTCCTGATAGATCGGTACGCAGTACTAAGCTATTGACAAAAAAACCAATTAATCCCTCAATTTCACTACGGTTGCGATTGGCAATAGGTGAACCAATAGCAATATCTTCTTGTTGTGTGTAGCGGGAAAGTAAAACTTGGAATGCTGCTAGTAGGGTTATGAATAAAGTTACCCCTTCTTGTTGCCCGATAGCTAAAAGTGCTTTGCTCAAACTTTTTGATAATTGTAGAGGTTGCCTTGCACCCTGATAAGTTTGAACAGCTAGTCTTGGTCTGTCGGTTGGCAGGTTTAGCATAGAAATGCCGTCTAATTGCTTCTGCCAGTAACTCAGTTGTTTTTTTAATACTCCCCCTTGCAACCATTGGCGTTGCCAGTATGCAAAGTCTGCATATTGGATTGTAAGTTTCGGTAGAGGAGAAGGCTGATTGCTGGCAAAGGCTGTGTAGAGTGCTGCTATCTCTTGAATCAGCACCCCAATAGACCAACCATCAGAGACAATGTGGTGCATAGTCAGCAGCAGGATGTATTGTGTCTCATCCAACCACAGCAGTTTTACTTGCAGCAACGAATCAGTTGATAAATTGAAAGGACGTTGAGCTTCTTGCGTAGTGAGTCGTCGTGCTTGTATTTCTCGTTCGGCTTGTGGCAGTTCCCGTAAATCTATTATTGGTAAAGGTATTGTTAGGGTAGGATTAATTACCTGAATTGGTTGCCCTGTCTGTACGATAATAGTAGTGCGTAAAGCTTCATGTCGTTGCACGATTTCGTTAAAAGTTTGCTCTAGCGCGGCTAATTTCAGCGAACCTGTTAAATGTAGTGCTAGTGGAATGTTATAGAAAGGATTATTAGGGATTAATTGGTCAAGAAACCACAATCGTTGTTGAGCAAAAGAGAGAGGAAGATTTTCTGACCGCGAAATAGGTACAAGAGGTCTAAATCTGTGGTTATTAGTACGATTAGATACTTCTAAAAATTCAATAATTTCTGCTTTCCGCTCTTGAATCTCTGCACGCAGTTCTAGTGTAAGAATTCCATCAGGGGCGTTAGCGCGAAACTTTCCACCATCAATAAAAACTTGAATATCTAAGCTGCGAAGATAAGTTAAAAACTCAACCGTATTCAAAATTAAATCCCTTCGCAAGTATTGTTATTTATTAGAATTTAGTAGGCAGCTATGCTGTAGAAATATTGCTTGTGTCATAAGCTTGTTAACATTTTTCAACTGGATAGTTCTTTTTGCCAAGCTGCACTGCTTATTACCTAACCCAGTATTTTTATCATACTTCTAAGACTGTATAAATCATTCCTGGGAATGAAACTTGGATGATTATAACTATGGTATGAAGCTAAAAGACAACGCAGTGAACAAGGTATCGCAAGGTTTAGGCTCATGATATTCATGCCTCATAATTTTCTGCTTATATGGCTGGTTCAACTGCTGTCGATTACGGTAATTGGAGGGGGCAGCTACATTCTCTATGAGTGGTACGAAGGAGAACTTGTAGGAACATTTTACTTAGTGGCTGGGCTAATAATGGTTCTGTGGACTTTTGGCGGTCGTTTTATCAGTTTGCCACTGCTGCGCCGTCCTGGAGCCGATGAACCTAAGTTTATGCGTAGCAAAACTGTGCAGCGCTTGCCACGTCCAGATGGAAGCGTGTTGCAAGTAGAGTTTTTTGGGCCAGAGGATGGTCAACCAATTATCTTGTCACACGGTTGGGGGCCAAACAGTACTGTATGGTATTATGCCAAGCGACAACTGAGCGATCGCTTTCGAGTAATAGTTTGGGATTTACCAGGGTTAGGAAAATCCTCTAAACCGAAAAACAACGATCACTCTATAGAAAAATATGCCCGTGACTTAGAAGCTGTGGTTGCGTTGGTGACAGCCTCAGCCAAAGGGAGTATCGCCGGGGATAAACCTGTTATCCTAGTAGGCCACAGCATGGGTGGAATGATTAATTTAACATTCTGTCGCCTGTTTCCAGAGCAATTAGGGAGTCGGGTGGCTGGCTTAATTCTTGTAGATACTACTTACACCAATCCGGTTAAAACTTGTATCTTTAGCAATTTGGTACGCAAATTGCAGAAACCGTTACTCGAACCTGTGTTGTACCTGACTATCGTGTTGTGGCCAATTTTTTGGTTGATGACTTGGCTCTCGTATTTCAATGGTTCGCTGTACATCACCGTCGAACTATCTGGATTTACGGGTACTGAAACACGGGGTCAACTAAGTTTTGCAGGTTTATTATCAGCATTGGGTTCGCCTGGTGTTCTGGCTCGTGGCACACTGGCAATGTTCAACTTTGATGAAACAGACACACTTGCAACTATTAACGTACCTGTGTTGGTTGTTTGTGGTGATTCAGATATAGCAACTAAACCCGTGGCGAGCGATCGCATGAAAGCAGAATTGCCTTACTCTCAAAGAGTCACCCTAAAACCAGGTGGACACATGGCATTGATGGAACAAAACCAACAGTTTGCCGAAGCAATAAGCACATTTTCCGCTGACTGCTCAAACTCAAGTGTTTCTCTTTAAAATTCTACGTCTTCTCGCTCTTGACTCGTAGTTCCACCTTTATCTAAACCTTTTGCTGTCCAACACATTGTGTCAATATACCTAGCAAGTTGTTCAACGGTTGGTGCTTCAAACAAATTGCGTACAGGCAAATCTATTTGGAAGGTGTCACGAATACGGGAAGTTAGCTGAGTCGCTAGCAGAGAATGACCGCCCAATTCAAAGAAATTGTCGTGAACGCCTACTTGCTCTTTTCCCAAGACTTTAGCCCAGATTTGGGCAAGTAATTCTTCAACTTGCGATCGCGGTGCCACATAATCTTGATTATTGAAAGAAATTGTATCAGGCATGGGTAAAGCACGGCGATCCACTTTGCCATTAGGTGTTAGAGGTAGAGATTCCAGGATCGCATAAGCTCTTGGCATCATGTATTCTGGTAACTTTTCTTTGAGGAATTGGCGAAGTAAGGATGCAAAGCTTTGCACCTCTTGCATCGGTATCTGTTCCTGATTTGGAACAACATAAGCTACTAAGTACTTATCATCAGGTACGTCCTCACCAGCAATGACAACAGTTTCTCTCACTGCTGGATGTTGACTCAACACCGCTTCAATTTCTGACAACTCAATGCGGAAGCCGCGAATTTTTACTTGATTGTCAACGCGACCTAAAAATTCAATATTGCCATCTGGTAAATAGCGAGCTAAATCACCCGTTTTATAAAGAGGTGTTTTTAATTTATTACTAAAAGTATGAGTACTAAAGTGTTCAGCAGTTAATTCAGTGCGATTGAGATATTCTCGCGCCAGTCCCTCCCCACCAATATATAATTCGCCAGTAACGCCAATAGGCACAGGCTGAAAATGAGCATCTAATATATAAATCTGCGTGTTTGTAATGGGCATACCAATAGGTAAAGATGTGGCTGATGGTAACTCTTCTAGGCAGTAATAAGAGGAAAATGTTGTATTTTCTGTAGGGCCATAAACATGAATTAAGTGCTTTGGCGCACCAGATTGGAGAATCTTCTTAATCCATCTCTTATCAACAGTTTCGCCACCAAACAGTAAATATTTCAAGGTCGCAAAAGCTTGCGGGACATCTCTAACAATCTGTTGAAATAATGCAGTGGTCAAAAATAGAATGTTGATACCTTTTTCTCGTACTTGTAATGCCAATTCATGAGGCGAAATGGTTACATCTTTACTAATCCCTACAAGTTGAGCGCCGTTAAGTAGCGCTCCCCAAATCTCGAATGTCGCAGCATCAAAAGAAGTGTTTGAGGCTTGGGCGATTTTATCAGATGGTGAAAACTTTATATAATTCGTATTGCACACTAACCGATTTACAGCTTTGTGAGGTACAGCAACTCCCTTGGGTTTTCCTGTAGAACCAGAGGTGTAAATAATATATGCTAAATTATCACTATTTAAATCGCTTTTGGGATTGTCTTGCTTTTCTTGGGTAATAATTTCCCAGTCTTTATCTATAAAAATAATTAGTTTTGAGAAACCTTTAAAATGCTTGAGCAAGTTTTCTTGTGTTAACAACACTGAAACTTGTGCATCTTCAAGCATAAAATTTAGGCGTTCTTCGGGATAGCTGGGGTCTAATGGAACATACGCTCCCCCTGCTTTAAGAATTCCCAATAACCCAATTATCATTTCTATAGACTGTGAGATACAAATGCCGACTAAAACTTCTGAACATACTCCGATTTTTTGTAAGTGGTGTGCTAGTTGATTGCTGCGAGTATTCAACTCTTGATAAGTTAGTTGCTCGTTAGCAAATTTTACTGCTATAGAATCAGGATACTGCTGTACCTTTTCTTCAAACAATTGATGGATACACTTATCTTGAGGATAATCGGCCTGAGTGTTATTCCATTCCACCAATACCTGATGTAACTCCACTTCACTTAATAACGGTAAATTTGCAATTCGTTTTTCTGGATTTGCAACAATAGCTGACAACAGATTTTTAAAATGTTCCACCATCCGGCTAATAGTGGCTCGATCAAATAAATCTGTGTTGTAAACTATCACACCTCGAAGACCTTCATAATACTCCCAGTTTCCGCCCCATAAGCTCCTAAAATCTTCAGAACACTTCCACAGATGCAGTTCTAAATCAAAACGTGTTTTTTTCAAATCAATATTCAGAAAGCTGGGTACTAATCCAGGCAGTTCTAGCGCTGACATTGGCGCATTCTGGAAACCAAATACCACTTGAAATAAAGGATGGTGGCTCAAGTTTCGCTCTGGATGTAGTTCTTCAACTAACTTTTCAAACGGCAAATCTTGGTGGCTATATGCTCCTAAAGTTACCTCCCGTACTCTGCCTAGTAGTTCCCGAAAAGTGGGATTTTCAGATAAGTTACTACGTAGCACCAAACTATTGACGAAAAAACCAATTATCCCTTCTATTTCACTGCGGTTGCGGTTAGCGATTGGTGAACCTAGCGCGATATCTTCTTGGTGTGTGTAGCGGTAAAGTAATGTTTGAAATGCTCCGACCAATGTCATAAATAAGGTGACACCTTCTTGCTGTGACAGCTTTTCTAGTGCATCAATTAGCTTGAGCGGTAACTCTAGAAATTGTGTTGCTCCTTGATAGCTTTGTATAGCTGGTCTTGGTTTGTCAGTAGGCAGATGCAGTATGGAAATACCGTTTAATTGCTCCCGCCAGTAAGCTAACTGGGTTTGAAGTACTTCTCCTTGCAACCACTCACGCTGCCAGTGAGCAAAATCGGCGTACTGAAGAGGCAGTTCTAATAGAGGAGAAGGCTGATTTTGTGCAAAAGCTGCGTACAGCGTTCCCAGTTCCCGAATCAGTACCCCCATAGACCAATCGTCGCAGATAATGTGGTGCATATTCAGTAATAGAATATGTTCTGTCTCAGAAAGGACGAGGAGTATTACTCGCAGCAATGGCCCGGAGGATAAATCGAAGGGATGTTCTATCTCTGCGGTAATAATGGACTTTGCTTTAAACTCTTGTTCATCAGCTGGCGATCGCTGGAGGTCTAATATAGAAAGAGGTATTGTTAAGCTGGGTGCAATAGCCTGTAGGGGTTGCCCATCCGACACAATAAATGTTGTGCGTAAGGTTTCGTGGCGACGCACGATTTCGTTAAAAGTCTGTTCTAGTGCGGCTAATTTCAGCGAACCGGTTAAACGAATTACCGTCGGCACATTGTAGATATTATTGTCGGGGATCAACTGGTCGAGAAACCATAGCCGTTGTTGAGCAAAAGATGCTGGAAAAACGAAGACTTCTTCAGAAGACATAACGATCCTTATTTTAAATTCTGTGATTTCTCAATACAAGCTCTTAGCTGTGCGGCGAGAATTTGGATATGGGGTTTTCTCAGCATAGTTAGGTGATTGCCAGGAATATGATGAATTTCTGTTCCTCCTACAGTTAGCTGATCCCAACCCAGACTCGGATCTTCCTTGGCGCTTGATTGAACATTTGTTCTGAAAAGATTAATTTGTTTAGAGTAGGCTTGCGGAACGTAGTTAAGAACTGCTTGGCTATTGGCATAATAAACACGAAGCATTGGACGAATTGCTAACTCGCTTAAAAGTCTTAACTTGGATTCTTCAGGTATAACGTTAACTGAGGCATCCTCTTTACGGATGAAGTGAGAGAAGAGATTTGTTTGGAGCGATCGCGTTAGCGACTGCCAAAAGGAGTTTTGCACAATTTTATTAAAATTAGTCAACCGAGAAGTTAAACTGTTAATTTTTTTCTTAGCGATCGCAATAATTAGATAAAAATAATCGAGGAAAAAGGGCCATATATATCGCGCCACTGTCGTCAGCATAAACTTTAAACCACTACCCAAAGAAGGTATATTGCCTGGAATTGGTGCTAAAGTGTCAAGCACAGCAAGTAAAGCCACTTCTTCCCCAGAGTTTTGGAGTTGTTGAGCCATTTCAAAAGCAACCCAACCTCCAAAAGACCAACCTCCTAAAAAATAAGGGCCTTTAGGCTGCACTGTACGCAATGCTTCAATGTAGTGGGTAGCCATATCCCCAATGCGAGTTAATGGAGAACTTTTTCCGTCAAGTCCAATGGGTTGTAGCCCATAAAATGGTTGATTTTTTCCCAAATTCTGAGCTAATTCGTAATAAGGAAAGACAACACCAAAAATTGGATGCACGCAGAAGAAAGCTGGGCTTGAACCAGCAGGTTGAATTGGAACTAAGGGCGACCACGGGAGAGAATCTGCTTTTGAAGATAGAGCAGTTGCTAAACTTTCAATTGTTGGATTTAAAAATAAGCTAGATAGCGGCAATTCGCGCTCAAAGTGCTTGTATATTTGCTTCATAAGCTGTACAGTTAACAGCGAATTTCCTCCCAAGTCGAAGAAGTTATCGTAAATACCCACACCTTCAATATTAAGCACTTCAGCCCAAATTTTTGCTAAGGTTGACTCGGTTGCAGTCCGAGGAGCGATAAATGCTTTATCCATTGAGTGGCTAGTTGGAGTGTTGAGTGCTGTTAGCACATAACGATCTACTTTGCCATTAACTGTTAGCGGCAGAGAATCCAGCATTACAAAAGCTTTTGGGATCATGTATTCTGGCAATTTTTCTTTTAAGAATTTACGTAGTAGAGACGTAAAATTTTGCGTCTCTATATTGGGAACAATCTCTATATTGGGAACAATATAAGCCACCAAGTACTTATCACCAGATACGTTTTCTTTAACAATTACTACTGCTTTTTGCACACTCTGATGCTGACTCAAGACTGTTTCAATTTCTGACAACTCAATGCGGAATCCACGAATTTTTACTTGATTATCGATGCGTCCTAAAAATTCAATATTACCGTCCGTTCGATACCGAGCTAAATCACCTGTCTTGTAAAGTGGCGCTCCCTTTTTATAACTAAAAGGATTGAGAATAAACTTTTCAATAGTTAATTCAGGGCGATTAAGATAGCCTTGTGCCAATCCCTCACCAGCTATGTATAATTCACCACTAATTCCAATTGGTAAAGGTTGTAAATGTTTATCTAATATATAAATTTGAGTATTAGCAATAGGGCGACCAATGGGCGGCTTTTCACTCATAGTACTAATCTCTGCAACGGTTGACCAAACTGTTGCTTCAGTAGGGCCGTAAGCATTAAAAAACCGACGCTGAGAGTTCCACCAACGTTTTAAAATATCATCGGTACAGGATTCGCCTGCACAGATAATAGTTTGCAATGCCGGAAGTGATTCTGTAGGTAGGACTGCTAATACTGCTGGCGGAAGGGTGACGTGAGTAATAGCTTTTTCGCGCAATAATTGGAGCAAAGGTTGTCCGGGTAGAAGGGATTCTTTGTTTGCTAAATAAAGAGTTGCTCCTGTTTGCAGTGCCATGACAATCTCAAAAATTGAGGCATCGAAACTTAATGATGCGAATTGCAGAATGTGGTTACTCGGTTGTATGTTGAAAACCTCAATCTGAGATGCCGCTAAGTTGGATAATCCTCGATGCTGAAGCAAAACACCTTTAGGCTTTCCTGTTGAGCCAGAGGTGTAGATAATATAAGCTAGATTGTCAGATTTTACACAACTGGTTGGGTTTTCTTTGCCGTGTTGTGTAATAATTGCCCAATCTTTATCTATGCAAATAATTGGATTTGAGAAGTCTTCAAAATGCAATATCAACTTTTCTTGTGTCAGCAATACTGAAACTTGTGCATCTTCTAGCATGAAGTCAAGACGCTCTTGAGGTAGGCTCGGATCTAAAGGAAGGTATGCTCCTCCAGCTTTGAGGATGCCTAATAATGTGACGATCATCTCTAGCGTTGGCTCTATGCAAATACCTACTAAAACATCAGGGACTACCCCCAATTTTTTCAGATAATGTGCAAGTTGGTTGCTGCGTATATTTAACTCTTTGTAGCTGAGTTGTTCATCGTCAAAGACTAGTGCGTTCGCGAAGCGTGCGTTTAACGCGATCGCATCGGGAGTTTTCTCTACCTGTGCTTCAAATAACTGATGAAAACACTTGTTCTCTGGATAGTCTCGTTTAGTGTCATTCCAATCAATTAATAACTCTTGTCGTTCTTCTTCAGTAAGCAAAGACAAATCTGAAATCTGCTGTTCTGGATTGGCAACAATGCTTTCTAGCAGCGTTTGGAAATGTCCCAGCATTCGCGTAATGGTTTTGTCATCAAATAAATCGGTGCTATAAACCATTTGTCCTTTCAAACTTTCCAAGTCTTGCCACAAATGGAATTCTAAATCAAGTTTTGCAGTTTTACTATCGAATTCAAATAGCGAAAGCGTTAACCCAGATAACTCTAGAGTTTCGATAGGAGTGTTTTGTAGGCTAAATACAACCTGAAAAAAAGGATGATAGCTCAAATCTCGCTCTGGGTGAAGTTCCTCCACCAACTTTTCAAAAGGCAAGTCCTGATGACTGTATGCTTCTAAAGTTATCTCTCGTACTCGATTTAATAATTCTCGAAACGTCGGGTTCCCTGAGAAATCTGTATGTAACACCAAGCTATTGACAAAAAAACCAATCAATCCTTCTAGTTCGCTACGATTGCGATTAGCAATCGGTGAACCAACTGCAATATCCTCTTGCTGCGTGTAGCGATAGAGCAAAGTCTGAAACGCTGCCAGCATTGTCATGAACAAGGTAACGCCTTCTTCGGAACTCAGTGCCTCTAGCGCTTGAGTTAAGGAGTGTGGTAGCTCTAAAAATTGTTTTGCACCCCTGTAGCTAGGAACTGCTGGTCTTAGTCGGTCGGTGGGGAGATTCAGTACTGAAATCCCGTTTAATTGCTTTTGCCAATAAGCTAACTGGGTTTGTAGAGGCGAGATGCCGTTTGCAGCCACTCCTTGTAGCCACTCCCGTTGCCATTGAGCGAAATCTGCATATTGAATAGGTAGTTCTGGTAGGAGCGTAGATACGGAGTAGCTAGTCGTCAGACATGGCTTATCCCCTGCCAAGGCATTGTATAATACCCCTAATTCTTTAATTAGCACTCCAATTGACCAGCCATCGGCAACTATGTGATGTATATTTAGCAGCAGCAGATATTCTGCTTCATCCAGTTGCAGCAGCTTTACTCGCAGTAATGGCCCAGTCGTGAGATTGAAAGGATGTTGAGCCTCTTGGGTTACGATTTGCTGCATTCGTGTGCCGCGTTCTGGGCTGTCGAAATTGCGTAGGTCTATTAAGGGAAGAGGTATGGTTAAGCTAGGTGAAATCGTCTGTACTGGTTGCTGCTCTAACATAACAAACCTAGTACGTAACGTTTCGTGACGACGTACAATTTCGTTGAATGTCTGTTTTAAGGCGGTGAAGTTGAGGGAACCTGTCAGGTGAAGTGCTGTTGACACGTTATAAAATGGATTCCCCGGTGCTAACTGGTCGAGAAACCACAATCGCTGCTGGGCGAAAGAAGTGGGAAAAACGAAAACCTCTGCTTCCTCAGAAAAATTAAGTTCTTCATCATCTGTGAGACTACTGTCAATATACTGGCTCATAAGTGAATGGCAAGAAGATTTTGGCAATGAAAATTTCTTAAAGTACAATGCCGTTGAAGATGTCCGAAGTTAGAGAGCTTTTCACCCAAATATTCCGACTGTTATAAAAATCACCACGTTGTTCTAGTGTAAACCCACCCAGCAATAATCCCAACCATACTTCTACCATCGGCATTTTTAATCCACCTTGGAGTTGAGTTAAAGAAATTTCACCCTTGACCTAGGGTGTTGACTTTGGGTGTTTTGAGGTGATATTTCTTCATACATAATATATGGCTCAAAATCTCCTCAAAAAAT
>NZ_NOLI01000119.1:0-24867 GCF_002245975.1 Nostoc sp. 'Peltigera membranacea cyanobiont' 213
G
Organism: Nostoc sp. 'Peltigera membranacea cyanobiont' 213; assembly: GCF_002245975.1. Taxonomy (NCBI): domain Bacteria; kingdom Bacillati; phylum Cyanobacteriota; class Cyanophyceae; order Nostocales; family Nostocaceae; genus Nostoc; species Nostoc sp. 'Peltigera membranacea cyanobiont' 213. The sequence goes on from NZ_NOLI01000119.1 coordinate 2, forward strand.
TTCATGAGGATTGGGGACTGGGGATTGGGGACTGGGGACTGGCAATTGAGAGACAAATGACAAATGACTACTTTTTTTTATTGATTTTGGTTAGGAATTTGTCAAGCTGTTTTTGGCTGAGTCTGGCTGCTGAGAAGTCTGAAGGTGTATGACCGATCGCATCAGGGGATTGACAGTGGGTAATGAGCGATCGCAATGCCTCTATAAACCCAAAGGCTAAATGCTCAATGGTGTCTCGTTTATGAACTTTCTCGCTGTAAGCCCAAGTCATCTCCAATTTTCCGGCGCGAATTAGTCCGCTTACGCCTAACAGATGGCTGCGTTGATTAAGTAAACTCTGTTCAGCTTTAAATTCTTGAGTTAAACCCAATACAGCAGATGCCGTCAGCACCCGATCGAACTGACCAAGGTAGTTGAAACTCACTTGTGCTTGGGGTAAACTCTGTAGTTTCGTGCGGATTGTTTCATCACGATCCAAATATCGCAACACACCATAGCCGATGCCTCGGTTGGGGATGCGTCGCAGTTGTTCTTTAACTAACTTTAAAACCTCTCCGGGATGGTCAGTTTCTTCTAGCTGTAAGCTAACGGGGAATAAGGTAGTAAACCAGCCCACAGTCCGCGACAAATCCACATCTTCAAATAAGTCTTCCCGTCCATGTCCTTCTAAATCAACAAGCAGAGAACGTTCTCCCGTCCATTGGGCAAAGCTTTGCACTAAGGCGGTCAACAGCACATCATTAATTTGAGTGTTGTAGGCAGAGGGTACATCCTGCAAGAGGGCGCGAGTCTGTTGTTCGTTTAAAGAAAGTGACACAGTAGCGGTTGAGGCGATGGTGTTATTTTCTTTATTTGCAGGATAGTCTACTGGTAAGGCGGTAACTTTCAAACTAGACTCACTTAGCCAGTAATTCAACTCATCTGATATCGCCTTTGATTTTGCGTATTCTCTGAGGCGATCGCTCCAATATTGCCAAGAAGTTGTCTTAGATGGTAATTTAATAGCTTCGCCACGGCTGATTTGTTGGTAAGCCGTAGCCAAGTCTTCGAGCAAAATTCGCCACGAAATGCCATCTACTACTAAATGATGGATGATGAATAGTAACCGACCAGATCGATCGTTGCCTAACCGAAACAGCACCACTCGCGCGATCGCTCCGGTAGATAAATTCAAACTAGCCTGAAATTCCGCATCCTTAGCTTTCATCGCTGTTTGTTGTTCTTCTGGCGACAGATGCGACAAATTGATAACACTAAATGGCACTAGTTCTTGGGTGGCGACGTTAAACTGCTGCCAGTTTTCCCCTTCTTGCAGAAAGCGCAGACGCAAAGCATCGTGATGCAGTAACAATTGTTGCACGACTTTCTGTAATAGCTCTGGTTGCAAGTCTGGCGGCACTTCTAGCATAGCTGACTGATTAAAGTAATCAGATTCGGGCAATTTCTGCTCGAAAAACCACTGTTGGATGGGTGTCAACGCCACAGAGCCAGTTACTAACCCTTGTTCGGCTATTACTTGGCGAGTTATACCTGCCACGGCAGCCAATTCCGCAATAGTTTGGTATTGAAATAGCTGTTTCGGGGCAATTTGGATACCCACTTGATTGGCTCTTGAAATTACCTGAATGCTGAGGATAGAGTCTCCGCCCAATTCAAAGAAGTTATCGTGGATGCCGACCTGTTTTAGTCTTAAGATTTCTGACCAAATCGCCACTAATCTCTCTTCTGTAGGTGTTTGGGGAGCAACAAATTTATCTTCTCCACTCCGGGAAAGGTTGGGGGCTGGTAGGGTGCGGTAGTCTACCTTGCGGTTGGGTGTCATCGGCAGCGCCTCTAGCAGCACGAAAGCCGAGGGAACCATATAATTCGGCAGTTTTTGCTTGAGGAAATGGCGCAGTTCATCAACGTTTGGTTGCTGTTCGTGCGGAACAACATAAGCTACAAGGCGCTTTTGTCCAGGGATGTCTTCACGGGCAATAACGACAGCCTGAAATACCTGTGAATGTTGACGCAACACCGTTTCGATTTCTCCCAACTCAATGCGGAAGCCGCGAATCTTTACCTGATCGTCAACTCGACCGAGATATTCTAGGTTGCCATCTGCGCGAAATCGTGCTAGATCGCCAGTTTTATAGAGACGATCCAATTTTGGATTTTGGATAAATTTCTCAGCCGTAAGTTCAGGGCGTTGCCAATATCCTCTAGCTAATCCGGCTCCACCAATGTGCAGTTCTCCAGGAACTCCTATAGGCACTGATTGCAGATATCGATCTAGGACATAAACCTGAGCATTGCTGATGGGTCGTCCAATACTAACAGAGGTGGCTGCTGGGGTTAAGCAATCTAGGGTGGTTACAACCGTTGCTTCCGTTGGCCCGTAACTATTAAATAACTGGAGTGGCTGGGAAAAATGAACAATACTACAGTGCCAATGCTTGACTTTTTCTAGTTGAGCTTCTTCTCCCCCCACAATCACAACCCTGAGACTTTCGGGAATTCGGGAGTCTTTTGGGGTAAGTTCTGCTACCAATTGATGCCAATAAGCTGTAGGGAGATCCAAAACTGTCAATTTCCATTGTTGACAATACCGCCAAAACTCATCGCTGGAGTGCAACATCGGTTCGGTACGTAGCACTAATGTTGCACCGACTAAAAGACAAGGAAAGATTTCTTCAATAGATGTATCAAAACAAATTGACGCAAATTGCAGAATTTTATCGCCTGCATTGATTCCATATTCATGAGTGGCGGTGATGACGAAATTTATTAGCGATCGCTGTTCAATCATTACGCCCTTGGGTTTACCCGTAGAGCCAGAGGTATAAATAATGTAGGCGAGGTTATCAAGTTGAACGTCGCTAATCGGATTGCTTGTATTTTGTTGAGCAATTATTGCCCAGTCTTTATCTAAACAAATCGTTTTTCCGGCATAATCTGGCAGTTTGTCCTGGAATCTTTCTTGAGTCAGCAAAATACCTAATTGCGTATCTTCAAGAATATCAGCTAATCGCTCTTTGGGATAAGCAGGGTCGAGGGGAACATAAGCACCCCCAGCTTTGAGAATGCCGAGTAAGCCGATGATGGTTTCTAGGGAGCGCTCAACGCAGATACCAACCAGCGTTTCTGCTTTGACTCCCAAACTTTGGAGATAGTGGGCTAATTGATTGGCGCGATCGCTCAATTCGCGGTAAGTTAACTTTTGACCTTCTTGTTGAATCGCCACAGCATCAGGAGTTAACTCTACTTGGGCTGCAAATAACTCATGCACACATTTAGTTGCAAAATACTCTCGGTGAGTTTGATTCCATTCCACCAATAATTGCTGCTGAGTCTGCGTTAGCAATGGTAATTCAGAAATTCGCTGCTCAGGATTCGCTACAATTCCTTTTAGTAGCTTTTGATACTGCTCTAGCACTTGTTGGATTGTGGCAGCATCAAAAAGATCGCTATTGTATTCTAAAACTAGGGTGATTCCTTTTGCTCCCCTTTTAGCACCGTTCTGCACGCTTTGTTCAAAACGCGGTATGACGAGGAAATCTAGATCGAACTTTGCAGATTTATTACTGAGCGGTTCATGCAAGCTAATGTCCAAACCTGGGAGACTCAAATCTGGCATAGCAGAATCATGGAAGCTGAACATCACTTGAAACAGGGGATTGTAACTCAAGTTGCGTATTGGCTTGAGAATGTCTACCACTTTATCAAAGGGTAAATCCTCATTAGCATAAGCTTCGAGTGTCACTTGACGCACCCGATCGAGTAATTCCCGAAATGTGGGATTACCTGATAAATCGGTGCGTAACACCAAGTTATTGACAATCATGCCAATTAACTTTTCGATCTCCTGCATCCGTCGATTGGCAACCGCAGTGCCGACGCTAATATCGTCTTGTTTGGTGTATCTGTGCAATATGACCAGAAAAGCTCCCAGCATCGTCATAAATAAAGTTGCACCAGCTTGACGACTCATAACTCTCAGGGATTCGCACAAATCGCTGGGAAGTTCCATTCTGACTTGATCGCCATTGTAAGTTTGCTCTGTCGGTCGCGGGCGATCGTAAGGTAATTCCAACAGAGGCGAACTACCTGATAACTTTTGTTGCCAATAGGTTAATTGGGCTTGCGCTTCTGCGGTATTCACCCATTCACGCTGCCAATGGGCAAAGTCTGCAAACTGCAAGCTTGGTTCAGTTAGTGGGGAAGGTTTACCCACACAAAAGGCTGGATAAAGTTCTAGTAACTCACCCAAAAACACATTGAATGACCAACCATCATGAGCCATGTGATGCTCAATGTGGATCAATTGATGTTCTTCTTCGCTCAACTTCAATAAAACCCACCTCACCAGGGGGAGTTGATTCATATCCAAGGGCTGCTGGACTTCTGCATCACATAGCTTTTGAGCCTCGGCTTCTTGCTCAGATTCCGGGAATGCCTGGAGGTCAATTACTTTAAAACTGATTGGTTGGTGTGGGTTAATGACCTGAAATAGCTTACCATTTACCGCCGGATAAGTGGTGCGGAAGATTTCATGACGCTGCACAATCCGATCGAGACACTGTTCTAAGACTGTGACATCAAGCTGCCCTCGAAATAGTATTTTTACCTGGAATTGGTAAGCACTATTTTCCGGCGCTAATTGCTGGATGAAGTACACTCGCTCTTGAGCAAAGGAAACTGGCAATAGTCCTTCATGGGGAATTCGTTCTATAGCTAGACGTTGCCTATGTTGTTCTTTATTACCTTGGGTGAGCAGTTGAGCTAAACTTGCGATCGTGGGGTTTTCAAAGATTTGCCCAAAGGATAACTCGACTGGGAAAACTTCGCGCACGCGAGAAAGCATCTGAGTTGCAATTAGCGAATGTCCACCCAGATAGAAAAAATTATCATTGACTCCAATCAGATCGAGTCCTAGTAATTCAGCCCAAATCGCAGCTAACTTTTCTTCAATTGGGTTACGAGGTGCAACAAAGGGTTCTTCAAGATCGGGACGGGTGCGATCGCAAGCTGGAAGATTCTGCCGATCGACTTTACCATTGGGAGTAAGGGGCAAGGAGTCGAGAATCACAAAAACTGCTGGCATCATGTAATGGGGCAGTTTTTCTTGAAGAAAGCTTTTGAGGGTAGTGACGCTCAGATCGGATTTTTGATTAGGAACAATATAGGCAACAAGACGCTTATCAGCTGGGATATCTTCACGAGCAATTACCACAGCCTGCTGCACATCCGAGTGTTGACTCAAAAGCGCCTCAATTTCTCCCAGTTCAATGCGAAAGCCGCGAATCTTCACTTGATTATCAACTCGCCCAATAAACTCAATATTGCCATCTGGTAAGAAACGCGCTAAATCGCCAGTCTTGTATAACCTGCTGCCCCCTGCCGACGCTTGCGGACTCGCTAACGCTGCGCTGTCCTCAAACGGATTAGGGATAAATTTTTCCTCGGTTAATTCTGGACGGTTTAGGTAGCCTCGGGCCAAGCCATCACCGCCAATATACAATTCGCCAGGAGTACCAACAGCAACTGGTTGAAGTTTAGAGTCTAGTATATAAATTTGTGTATTGGAAATTGGGCGACCAATGGGCACATTTGTAGCCTCTTCTGGAATATCTTGCACTAAATAACAACAAGCAAATGTTGTGCTTTCAGTCGGCCCGTAAACGTGCAGTAATCGCTGTGGCGCTCCATTTCTTAAAACCATTTTCACTGACTTTGGATCTACAGCCTCACCTCCAAATAGTAAGTGTTGTAGGTTTTTAAATGCCTGGGGGACAAAGCTGGCTAACTGATTAAATAAGGCTGTCGTCAAGAATAATACGCTAATCCCTTGTTCGCAGATGTATGCTGCAAAGTTCTGCGGCGAAAGCACAACATCTTGAGGAATTATCACCAGCCTAGCCCCGTGCAGGAGAGATCCCCAGATTTCAAATGTAGCTGCGTCAAATGAAGTATTTGAGGCTTGAGCAACGCGATTACTAGGCACAAATTTGACGTAGTTGGTGTTGCATACTAGCCGATTGACAGCCCGATGCGGTACAGCTACTCCCTTTGGTGTTCCTGTAGAACCGGAGGTATAAATAACATAAGCTAGGTTTTCAGCTGTGGTGTTGCTAGTAAGATTTTCTTGACTTTGGCAGTTAATTAATTCCCACTCACTATCCAAACAAACCAACTTTGCCCCGCTTGCTGTCAACCCTTCAACGAATTTTTCTTGAGTTAACACTACCTGAACTTGCGAATCTGAGAGCATGAACGATAGCCGTTCTTTGGGATATGTTGGATCTAGTGGTACATAAGCTCCACCCGCCTTGAGGATGCCCAACATTCCTGCGATCGTTTCTAGGGAGCGCTCAACGCAAATCCCTACCAGTATCTCTGGCTCTACACCCAAACTTTGTAGATAATATGCTATTTTGTTGGCTCGGTGGTTCAACTCTTGATAAGTTAGTTGTTGCTCTTTGAAAACAACAGCAATATTTTCTGGAGTTTTTTCTACTTGTAATTCAAATAATTCATGAATGCACAAATGTATGGAGTAATCTGTTCTAGTATCATTCCATTCAACTAATATTTTGTTTAGTTCCTGCTCAGTTAAAGCAGAATTATTAATAGACTGAGTAGAGTTGATGATAATTTCTTCCATAAACTTAGTATATAAATTGCGATATTACCCTAATAGTTTATTTAGATGATTTGGCGTTATGTCATTTTAGGGTTTAATTCATTGAAATTGTATTGAAATAAAGTTCGGTTAAGATCCCCTTCCCGGCGATAAACCCTTGAAAATGAGGTAAAACAGGTTTAAACACCCCTTTTTTTAGAGAGTTTGGAAGAAGTATTAACCGAACCGTATTTAGAGGTCATCTTCTTTAATTCACAGAAATTCAGTGTTTAGTAAATTTTGTCACCGCCAGGAAATAATCCCTTAACCTAGTAGCATTCAATCTGGCATTTCACCGAATGTCATAGTGAAATTATTCTTCAACAATTTCAACTGTTTTTGGTTGATTAAACTCTTCGGTATCAATAATGACTTCTGGGCTAAGTTGGTTTTTCAATTTTAGTTTTAGCTCCTCCGAAATGGGTAAATCTTTAATTTCTTTGAGGAGATATCTCACTGATTCGGTTTTGCTCCGTTCTGCATAAATGGCCTTAAGAATAGCTTCAATTCCATATCCCGCTACAGTATCTCCTACAACGGTTATTAGACCAAGCAATCCTATACCTCCGACGATGCCTAATGGCCCTCCCAAGGCTGTGAGGGCAGCTGCAACAGCCGCAGAACTACCTCCTGATGCGACTGTTAGAACCACGAGAATTACACCAGGAAGACCCAGCCCAGCAAGTTTTTTAACGATTTCGTCCATTGTAATTACCTAAAATCCTTCTACTCTTGGTTAAAACGTTACTAAGGGTACGAGATAGAGTCTTTGTAAATAAAGAAACCTATCTCAGAATCTAGACTAAGCTAGATAAGAGTCATTCGCGATCGCATTGGGTTAATATTTTTTGAATTTACCCCGATCTCAAAGTTCAGTCTTTAATTCAAGCGATCGCTAATTTTTCCATTGATGGCAGATATAGCCACTGTTCTAGGTGAGGCTAAATAATTTTTGCCCGTAGGATCGCCACTGCGTCCTTTAAAATTGCGATTGGTTGCATAAATGCCTGTTTCTTCTTTTGCTAAAACTCCCAATCCAGAATTAATACAAGCCCCACAACCTGTTTTGAGAATCTGCGCCCCTGCTTGTTCAAAAATGTCGAGATAGCCTAACTCTTGGGCTTGTTCTCGAATTTCCATAGTTGCAGGTACGATAAACAAGTTTACGCCGTCCGCCAGATGGCGACCGTTCAAAACTTCCGCAGCCTGAGCCAAATCATAGAGTTTTCCGCCGGTACAAGAGCCAATGAAGGCTTTGGTAATGGGAATATCCTCTAACTGACTAATGCCCACTACCCGATCGGGTTTCGGGGGACGTGCAACTTGTGGTTCTAAGTTACTAAGGTCAAATTGATAAATCCTTTCGTATTCAGCATCAGCATCCCCACTAATTTCTGTAAATTCTTGGGAACTACGGTTTTTTACATATTCACGTGTCACCTCATCAGGAACAATTAAGCCACATATTGCCCCACACTCAACTGCCATATTAGCGAGAGTCAACCGTTCATCAAATGGTAGTTGGGTGAGAATTGAGCCTCTAAACTCCATTACCTTACTGGTAGCGCCAGCACAGCCGATTTGTCCCAAGATGAATAGGATAATATCCTTGGCACTGATTTTAGAAGGTAAGGTTCCAGATAACTCAAATACTAGGGTTTGGGGAACGCGAATCCACATATCTCCTGTGGCATAAATATTCGCCATATCTGTCGTACCTACACCCGTAGAGAAGGCCCCTAATGCCCCGTAGGTGCAGGTATGAGAATCTGTTCCGGCAATCACCATTCCCGGCCGGACAAATCCTTTTTCTGGGAGTAAAACGTGGCAAATGCCTGCTGCTTCGCCTGGAGAAACTATATCAAATAAGTGACATCCTTGGTCTTGAGCAAACTTAATCATCTGTTCGTACATCAGATGGGCTTTGTTGTCAGGACGAATGTCGTTAACTTGGATAAAGTGATCTGCTACCAAAACTACCCGTTGGGAGTCCCATAACTTTGCCCCTTCTCCAAACTGCTGATAAAATACCTTGGCTACAGGCCCGGCTACAGCATCATGGGATAAAGCTAAATCGACTTGGGCAAAAACCACCTCTCCCGGTTTGACGAAGGAATTACCGGAGGCTTTCGCTAAGAGTTTTTCTACTAAAGTCATGGGTCGGGTGGATGTCAGGCTGCGAGGAATGGTAATCTGACCCTGACGACGCATCTGATTAAAAGCCATTAGCCCGCCGGCTGCTGCGATCGCATCAACTACTGGATTCTGCTCTTTTTCCCCAAGAATTTCTAGGGAAAGTCCAATATTAATACTATTACGATAAAAAATCTCTGCAAAGGATCGCGCCCGAATTTTCTTAATTCCCGCAGCTTGGAGAGCAATGGGGGCAACTTCTCGACTGGAACCACAGCCAAAGTTTTCTCCGGCTTCAATCCCATCATATTTTAGTAGTTCACCTTCGCCAATTAGGTGTTCTAAAGCATACTGTTTTAAATATTCAGGGTCATCTGTTGTGGCCCGATTGGCAGGAATAATATCATCAGTATTAATATCATCTCCCAGATGCAAAATGTTATTGGCGTTACTCATGCATAGATAGCTCCTAATTCCGAATATTGCCCAATTGAAAGTTCTTCTATTAAAAGGTCAACTAAGGTTTCAGTGTTGACTAAAATTTCTTCTCCTTGAGGAGACAAATCGGCTGTGCGATATCCTTTGGCTAAAATTCGGTCTTGTGCTTTAATAATCCGTTGGGCAGCTTGCACTTCGCCCCATTGCTGAAGCATTAAAATACAGGCTCCAAGAGTTCCCAAAGGATTAGCAATTCCTAAACCTGCAATATCTGGGGCTGTACCGTGAATGGCTTCATATAGACCAAATCCGTCAGCGTTCAGACTGGCCGATCCTAATAAGCCGATGGAACCAACTAATGCACCGCCAATATCGCTGAGAATATCTCCAAACAAATTTCCCGCCAAAATCACATCAAACTGTTGCGGATTCAGAACCATAAGCATGGCTAAGTTATCTACCAACATTGGCTCAATAACAACACCAGGAAACTGTCTGGCCTCCTCTTGCACTAGCCGAGTCCAGGGCAGATGGGGCAAGGCATTTTCTTTGTGGGCTACGGTGAGTAATCCTCGGCGGTTTTGGGCTTGCTGTAGTGCTTTTCGAGCGATCCGACGAATTTCTTCATCGTAATAGCGCATCGTATGATACCCGTAAGTTCCCCGCTCGTCTGAAGATCGTCCAGATGGGCCAAAATAAATGCCACTGACTAGTTCTCGAACGATCAGGATATCGAGTCCTTGAACTTTCTCTGGTCGGAGACTAGATTTATGCAGGAGACTTTCAACGCTACGGATGGGGCGAAGATTGCAAAAAAAGTCGAAGTGCTTTCGTAGTTCTAGTAATCCCCCTTGGCTAACAGCACCAAATACAATTCCATCGGCTCCATCGCATAGTTGGGCGGTGGCTTCAGGGAAGTAACTACCAAATTGCTCAAAGGCAGTTGCACCAAGCCAGCCATAGTCTACCTGCAAGGTAAATCTTTCAATTTGAGCGACATGTTGGAGAATTTTTAAGGAAGCTTCCACAACCTCTGGCCCAATCCCTTCCCCAGGAATAGCGACAATCCGATAGTTGTGATTACTTAAAGACCCCATTCTCCCATAACTCCAATACTTCGTTGGCTGTAAAATAGCGTTCTTGCTCAATAGCAAGGGATTTAATTACTGAGCGCATTTTCTCGTATTGCGTTCTGGGTAGAGGATTTTGCATTTGCTTTTCAAACAGATATTGGAAATTACTAACTCCACTCCATTTGCCAAATACAACGTCTATGTTACCGTGAGGAAAAATTGCAAAGCTGTTGGGGTCTGAAAATAAACAATTGACATGAGTCCCCGTTTCATGCCATTGAGCAGTTTGAGAGTATGGGGGGGCTGGGCGAACTCCTAATTGCTCAATGTAATCAGTCACAGGAGCGATCGCGTCATAGTTAATGCCCTTAACTTCAATTCCAAAGCGGACTCGTAACCCATTCAGCACCTGCTCGATGGGAATATTTCCGGCTCGTTCCCCAATCCCGCTAAAGGTACCGGATACTAAAGTTGCTCCAGCCATGAGCGACTGGAGGGTATTTTCGAGAGCCATGCCCATATCATTGTGGTAGTGTACCCCGAAAGCTACCCCTGTCGTGGATTGGAGCAGGTCGTTAACCCAGATATAGCTCTTTTCTGGGCTGAGAATCCCCACCGTATCACAGAGAACGAAGTTTTCAATATAAGGGCTGCATGAGCGGATACATTGCACTAAAAAGTCAAAATCGGCTCTAGAAGCATCCTCTGCGGCGAAGTCTACTCTCAATCCAGCGATCGCAGTCGCATAATGCAAGTTTTCGACAATTAAATCAATCGCATTTTGGCGAATTCGATCGATTACATAAGCGGGGATATTGTCATCAATGGTTTTCCCTTTAAACTCTTTCACGAGACGGATCTGAGGATCTCTTAAAAACAGTAGTCGATCGGAAACGGCATGGAAAAGAATAATCCGCTTAACTCCACAGTCTTTGGCTAAATCGATAAACTGCTTGTTCATTAAAGTAGCCGCCAAAATCTGACTATCCAACCCCTCCGAGATTAATGTTTTAACGAGTTCAGCTTCTGGTTCGCAGACACAGGGCATAGTGTCGATTCCATTAACTCCCGTTTTGGCAATTAAATGGGCGAGTTTTTGTTTGTTTGGGTAAGAGAAGAATAGACCTGCTTGTTGTTCTCCATCTCGCAGAGTGTCATCATAAATCTTGATAGGAAGGGTTTCCATTTCTAAATACTCATATTAAGACTTATTCTGATAAAATAGCGCACAACTCATCGATTTCTTGATTTCTTTCTTGAATCAGTATGTTACCTAAAGTTTGTAACTGCCGCACATTTTCTAATTTGGCATTATCTATTGCTTCGAGTTCGCTTTTTAAGAATGTTTGGAATCGATAATAAGAAGCTTTATTACCTTTCTTACCAGACTCAAACAACCTTTCTAATTCTCCAGCTACTACTTCACTTCCACCGTCAAGTACAATATTTAGCAGTGGTTTTGCCCATTGTAATAGTCCCCACTGTTTCACTTCGTCATAAGGGTAGACGCTCGTTAGCGAACCAGTACCCAAGGATACTAATAAGATATCCTCTATGTTCAGGACTTGTTTGTTTTCTTGCCTACTAATTTGCGCTTCTAAAATCGCCAAATTAGCGGGATTATTAGCGACTACTCCGCCATCGACTAAAGTATAGAAGCCATTGGTATTATGGGAACTAGAAACGCGATAGGGAGCGAAATAAGTTGGGGTTGCACTAGTTGCCAATGCCGCATCTGTGAGCGTAAAACCTGCACATAACTTGCGAAACTTTTTCGATTCTGTCTGTTGTTTTTCCAGCTTGTTTGTAAAGAAGATCGGAATTCGCTGCTCGATATCGTAGCTAGTTACAAAAACTTCTTTGAGATTATTTTCTAGAGGAGTATCGCCAAAATATTGCCTAATAATTTCTTCTCTACCCTCGGAAGAATATTTTGGTTGAACGAATATATCCTCTAGCTGACCGAGTACTTTTTCCCAAAATGGCTCGTAAAATATCTCAGCCCCATACTCAATATATATTTGTAGGAGATCCTCAGCACTATATTGAGCGGTGGGTGGGCTATCAGGTACGTCTAAATTTAATTTTGGTTTAGTTAATCCAAGTGCCAGAATTCCACCGCTTGAAGTGCCAGAAATTAAATCGAACAAACTAAAAATGGGCTTTTGTGTCCGCCTTTCAATTTCTGCCAGGATCATTGTGGGGATAATGCCTCGAATACCGCCTCCATCAATGGCAAGGATTTTATATTTGGGATTGGCTTTAGTATTCATAGTTGTTTGCGATCGCTCCTGAGTTGATGTTTGTGGTTGTTGTTGAGTATTGACTGCAACTTTGCTTTCCCTACTTTGGTCTTTTTCGGCTTTTTTATCTGTTATTTGGGGAATGGGAATTATCGGGATTGCAATGTTGGGAGATTTTTGGCTTTGTCTCTTTGTCCCTTTTTTTGCTTTTCCTTCTTCTGTCGGAGATACTGTGCTAACTTCAACGGCAGGAACCTCAATCGATACTGGATTAGCAGTTTCTTCAACAGGAGGAACCTCAATCGATACCGGATTAGTAGTTTCCTCAACAGCAAGAATCTCTGCAATCGACTGGCTTTCCACTTCCGAACTACTAGCTGTTTCACTATTCGATGATTGTGCAGTTCTCAATGGAATTTCTGCTAAATCCCAACTAGGATTGCCACGCAAGGTTCCATTATGGGCATTTGCTGTCTGGTCTTTTACAGTTGTCCCTTGTCCTTCATTTAATTTCCAATAAGCGACTAATCCAGCTTCATTTCCAACTAGAGGCTGATAGCGATGACTCTGAATTTCTACTGGGGGACAGGGATAATTCCAGACGCTAATGTTAGCTAATTGTCCTGTGAAGTATATTTGATTGTGTAAAGTTGCGCCCAGAGTTAGAGAACTAGTTGCTTTGTTTAAAGCGTCACCTGTACAATACCCAAAATACTCACTATCGTCAAGATATATAGTCAGTTGACCCTTATTAAAAACAATGGCAAAGAAGTGCCATTGTCCGATAGTTAATTCTCCATCACCAAAGGTTTTGAGAACGTTGTCAATTTTCTCATCAATGTATACATCTAGGTTTCCTAATTCACTAATTCCGAACTCAAAATTATCACTGTATCGATCTGAAGAACGAGCCAAAAAAACATTCCGCGTTCCATAAGTAGTGGCTTTATCTGTTAACTTATGAGGATTCACCCATCCCGAAATTGTAAAGGCGGTACTTCCCTGAGCAAAAACACCACTTAAATCATTTTTGCCAAAATCGATGTAATCGTCTTTGCCATCAAATGTAATAACTGATTGGCTATATACGTTATCTGTCACAATATTTGAATCTCCAAATAAAATAATTAGTCAGTCAAAAATTTAATATTATCTTCTTTTTTAAAAAAACTAATAATAACCAGATAATATCGGCTTTTGTCATCTATTTTATTAATTCTGATTGCAATTTATAAACTGCTATGAACTAATGTTTTTTATTTTGAAATGTCAAAAACATAAATTAACTAGCTTTTTTTAGCTAAGGTACATCATCTAGCCTTACAAATACTCTCAGATTTATCAAGAAAATGCAATAGCAGGTAAGACAATATTAAGTAAACAATGAAGTGGACAGTTAAGACAGTTAAGACAGTTAAGACAGTTAAGATAGTTAAAAATTGAGACAGTTAAGACAGTTAAGACAGTTAAGAGGGTAATTAAAATATTTAAAACAGTTAATAAATAATAATTAGCATCTGTAACTTTTTGCAGCTAAGTTCGGTAATTATTATTATGACTAGAGGTTAAACTGGTTCTCGGTGCAAAACTCCAGACCTCTACAGCAGCGCTATTTGAATTTAAATGTAGACAGTTGATGGTGTAATGCAGCGTTTTCTTCTGGCTAAGGTATGAACTATCGCGTGTCAATTCGCAATTATACAAGCCAATGTACTTGCACAGACAAGAGTCTGTAGTTAAGGTGCGATCGCCAAACGGTAACTGGATTAGTATTTCGCAAAATAGCTCGTTTCAGGCTTCGATTAATTATTACTGAATAGAAAATATACCCACGTTATCGGAGTTTAGGATTGCGCTTTACCTGTACCACAGATATGGTTTTCAATATAATACATGTTTGGTGTTTTTTGTCAATATGTAATAGCCTTTTCGAGGTTTTCCAAATTACGTGGAAAATAATTTTTTTACTCTGTGCATAAATTAATCAAAATGCGGTGAAAAATAATCAAGCTACTCGTGGAAGATAAGCACTCCACAAACCAAAAATTTATAACCCCACAATCATCATGGGGTATGAGGTAACTAAGTATGATTCATCACCTATCTATTTCTGTTCAAAACCCCCTACACGTTGCCGAAGTTCTGGCTGAAGTCTTGAATGGGCAAGCTTTTCCCTTTTTTCCTAACCCAGGCAGCTATATGGTTTTTCCCCTTGACGAACATGGAACAGGGATTGAAGTTTATCCGTTAAAAACTCGGCTAATGCCTGGTGAAGGAGATAAGCAGTGTAAATTTGTAGAAGATGCCACCCCTTCTGGATTCACAGCTACTCATGCAGCAATCTCGGTTTCTTCTAGTCAAGAAAAAATTGAGTTGATTGGCAAACGAGAAGGTTGGAGAGTATTACGTTGTAACCGCGACTCTTTTTTTGATGTTATTGAGTTCTGGTTGGAAAACAAAATTATGATCGAACTACTCACACCGGAAATGTCGGCTCAATATTTGGCGGCAACGCAGCCAGTAAGTTTGAAGAAAATTTTTAATTCATAACTCTGCTGCGGCTAATTTAACAACACCAATCACTAAATTTAAAAATTAAAAAGAGAAATCCTAGTATTGTTTAGCAGTGCTAGGATTTCCTATTGGGAATTGCTCCTTCAATTCCCTCAACATACCAATCCATCGCCAGTTGTCCCCGATCGTCCAACACCTTACCCTTTGGGACTCGCACCATGCCTTTTTGGTCTTTCAACGGGCCATCAAAAGGATGTGCAGTACCCTGAATAAACTCATCGCGCTTTGCATTCACCAGTTGTTGTACATCCCCCGGAATCACCTGATTCATCGGGGAAATATCCACCATTCCTTCACCAATACCATCCCAAACGTTTTGAGATTTCCAAGTATTATTGATTACAGACAAAGCTTTATCTGTATAGAATTTACCCCATTTGTTAATAGCTGATGTCAAGTGGGCTTTTTGACCAAACTTACTCATATCGGTGTTATAGCCAAAAGCATAAATGCCTTTTTCCTCAGCTAATTGGACAACAGCACCAGAGTCGGTATGCTGCGTTAGTACATCTACACCTAAATTTACCAAAGCTTGAGCCGCTTCTCTTTCTTTAGCTGGATCGTACCAACTTTGTACCCAAAGTACCTTAACTTTTGCCTGGGGATTTGTTAGACGCAGTCCTTGAGTGAATGCACTGATGCCCCGAATTACTTCTGGAATTGGGTATGCGCCAATAAAACCAACTACATTTGATTTTGTCATCTTGCCAGCAATCATGCCGGTTAAGTAACGCGGTTCTTCAATGCGTCCTAAATAAGTACCAATATTAGCAGCACGTTTGTATCCTGCACAGTCTTCAAAGATAACATCACTATAGTCTTTGGCAACTTTAATTGTTGGGTTCATGTACCCGAAAGAAGTTGCAAAAATCAACTTGTTACCATCTAATGCTAGTTGGCGAATCACTTTTTCGGCTTCAGCATCTTCGTTGACATTTTCGACAAAGGTAGTTTTTACCTTATCTTGAAGATTGGCTTCCATGTCTCTGCGGCCTAAATCATGGGCGTAAGTCCAGCCAAAATCACCTACAGTATCCACATAAACAAATCCCACCTTGAGAGGTTCATTTACTGCCACAGGCGACGCTGAGGGAAACACCTCACCCTGCAATTTGGAATTTTTGCCTTGAATACAACTCGTTAAGGCAAAACTAGATCCTGCTAAAGTGACATACTTTAGAAAATTCCGACGATCCATATTTTATCGATGGGGTTTAGTTGCTGAAAAATATTTTTCCGATCTCTAGTAACGACAGACACACTATTGACTTAATTTTAGCTCTTGTTTTTTGCCGTCAACTTACTAACAAAAGAAATCAAATAATGGTTGATATTATACAAAAGCACAATACTTTTTAATAAAAAGAAGGGAATGAGGTAGAAGCATTAATAACCAATGCCCAATGCCCAATTTTACTAATCTGGAGGTTTTTAATGAACTTATTTGAGCTTTTAGCTGGGGAAGACAATCATTTGGCCCTCGTTACGCCTGGGGGGCGATCGCTAACTTATCAGCAATTGCGCGAGAATATTCTTGGACTGGTATCTCAACTTAACAGATTTGGATTGACACGGGGAGAACGTATTGCCATTGCTATGACTAACGGTTCACCAATGGCTATTACCTTTTTGGCTGCCGCCTTGTGTGGTACTGCTGCACCTTTAAATCCCAAATACAAGCAAGAAGAATTTGCCTTCTACTACGAAGATACCCAAGCAGATGCACTGATTACCTTGTCTGGGGAACCAGAAGCAGCCATTGCCGCGATCGCACCCAATATGATGGTGATTAATGCCAAGGTAAACACTGACGGCACATTAAGCTTTGAATTAGTCAAAACAGGCTCAAAACCAACAGAATCCTCGAATCCCGCACCCCCCAACGCTGACGATCTGGCGATGATTCTCCACACTAGCGGCACTACCAGCCGTCCGAAGCGTGTACCGATTCGTCATCGCAATTTAATTGCCTCAGCTAACAACATTATTGGTGCTTACTCACTTACAGCAGCCGATACTACACTTTGTTTAATGCCCCTGTTCCACGTTCACGGATTAGTGGGTTGTTTGCTGTCAACCCTAGCATCGGGCGGCACACTAATTTGTCCTAATGGTTTTAATGCCTTAGAGTTTTGGAAACTGGTAGATACCTACAAACCTACCTGGTACTCCGCAGCGCCAACTATGCACCAGACAATTTTGGCCCGCGCTAGTCGCAACACAGAAATTGTTCAAGCTAATCGCTTTCGTTTCATTCGCTCTAGTAGTGCTTCTTTGCCCCCAATTATCATTGAACAGTTAGAGGCAACTCTCAATGCTCCCGTGGTGGAATCTTACAGCATGACTGAAGCATCGCACTTAATGACCACCAATCCCCTACCGCCAAAAGTGCGGAAACCAGGTAGTGTAGGTTATGGCTTTGGTGTGGATGTCGGCATTATGGACTCTGAAGGCAACCTATTATCTCAGGGAAGTTTGGGCGAGGTGGTGGTAAAAGCACCCAATGTCATTGATGGTTACGAAAACAACCCAGAAGCTAACGCCACAGCTTTTGTCAACGGTTGGTTCCGCACAGGAGATCAGGGTACTGTGGATGCAGACGGCTATCTCCACTTGACTGGACGCATTAAAGAATTGATTAACCGGGGTGGGGAAAAAATTTCTCCTTTAGAAGTGGATGATGTTTTGCTGCGTCATCCCGCCGTTGCTGAAGCTTTAGCTTTTGCTGTTCCCCACAAATCTTTAGGTGAAGATATCCATGCTGCTGTTGTCCTCAAAGGAGAAGCTAGCGAAAAAGAACTTTTAGCTCACTGTTCAACTATGTTGGCAGACTTCAAAGTTCCGAAGCAAATTCATATTTTAGATGAATTACCTCGTGGTGCTACCGGGAAACTGCAACGGTTAGCGATCGCGAAATTGCTTAACATCGGCTAAATCAACGATACACTAAGGAAAATTCCTTGAGGAAGCATCAATGGCACGGCCAAACGGGGTTCAAACTGAAATATCTGCACAGGAATTGCCTACAATCTCAGATGAAGATACAGTGACAGTTGAAGATTTGCCGGAACAAGTAGAGGATGTGCAAGATATTGACGACATCTTGAACTCACTCAAAACCTTGTTGAGTAGCCTAGAAAAGCTCCAAAAAGTCCGGCAGGAAGTGGGCGATATCAAACCGTTAATTGGGCGGATGCTGGATGGGGAACTAGTTGCTGGTGAAGAACTTGAGCAACTCAAGGCAGGTGTGAGCAGTCTTTCTCGCCTTGTTCGGGCTTATAATGACCATCAAATAGCGTTGGCTAAAGCCCAACCTGCGAGAAATTTGCTAGATCAAGTCCTCAAAGAGCGGAAAGCTAATTGAAACAAGAAGCGATCGCATTTTTTATTTTAGGAAATGCGATCGCTGTAAACTAAAGGTGTAACTCAAACTTGCGGCTATCCCCATGAAGTCTTTACAAGACTACACCACTGTTATCCGTCCCGATAACAATGGTACATTTGTCGCCTATATACCAGCGATTTCCGGTTGTCACGCTTGGGGACAAACGCCAGATGAGGCCCGTACTGAACTTGTCTATGTTTTTGAAATGATTCAGGAAGAATACGAAGAACAAGGACGTTCTCTACCCAAAGACGTTGAACTGGTAATTGCAAATGCCAGCTAAAGCCAGTGAATTAAAACGGGTGGCGCGGAAACTTGGTTTTGAAAAAGTGCGACAGAAAGGCTCTCATGCTCGTTGGCAACATCCAGATGGACGAGCAACCACAATTCCTATTCATAGCAATGCTGAAATTGGTAAGTGGTTATTTTATGAAATTCTCAAGCAGTTGGGTATTACAGAGGAAGATTTTAACCAACTGCGATAAATACTGTGTATTAGTATTGCCTATTAGTATTGTATTGCAAAGCCCCATTTCAACGATTTGTTGTCAAGCATCGCTTAATAATAAATAATAATAATAATAACTCTCCACATGAATCCACAATTAGAATTGCCATTTCAGGAATTTTCTTCTTGCACTTCCAAACCCTTGGACAGTTCATCTACATTTATTAATAACATGAAATTGCCAGTTCATCGCTGGTTTAGATTTAGTGCAGGTTTCTCTGCACAATGGGTTGAAACTATAATTAGCCAAGCTAAAGAACGAAGAGAAATTACAGTCTTAGATCCATTCTCTGGTTCTGGTACAACCTTACTCGCATCTGAAAAGCTTGGAGTTGAATGTTTAGGAATTGAGGCTCATCCCTTTGTTGTGCGTATAGCAAGAGCTAAACTTTTATATCAAACTGACGCTGATGCTTATCTTGAACATATACAAAAAGTTATAAAACGTGCCGAAAATGTTCAGCCCTGTATAGATACATACCCGAAACTGATTCATGAATGTTTTAGTATATCTTCACTTGAGTCTCTAGATAGATTGCGCCAATCTTGGGAAAAACTTGCTGATGATTCATCTGAATCTCAGTTAGTGTGGTTAACACTTGTATCAATTCTTCGTCATGTTTCTCATGCTGGAACTGCACCTTGGCAGTACATTTTACCAAATAAAAAGAAACAATATTCAATAGATGCAATGTCTGCTTTTTGCCTAATGGCAGAGAGTATAGCTACAGATATGAGAATTGCCGGAAAAATGGCGGCTTCTGTTGCTACACTTATTCAATCTGATGCTCGGACTTGCCAGGGTGTACCTGATAATTTTGCCAACTTGGTAATCACTTCACCACCCTATGCTAACAACTATGACTATGCAGATGCTACACGTCTAGAAATGTGTTTTATGAAAGAAATTTCCGGTTGGGGTGATTTACAAAGTGCGGTGAGGCAATACTTAATTCGTTCATGTTCGCAGCATGTAACCAATAAGAATGTAAACATCGACGAAGTTCTAGCATCTCATGAATTAGCTCCAATCAAAACTAGTATTATTGAAACCTTTCACAAATTGTCCCAAGAACGACATTTACATGGAGGTAAAAAGAATTATCACTTGATGATTGCCTGCTATTTTTTGGATATGGCTAGAGTTTGGATAGCACTTCGCAGAGTATGCAAAAGTCCTGCAACAGTTTGTTTTATGATTGGTGATTCTGCTCCCTATGGTATTTATGTTCCGGTGATTGAATGGATGGGTTTATTAGCACAAGCAGCAGGGTTTAAATCTTTTAATTTTGAAAAAGTTCGTGACCGAAATGTGAAGTGGAAAAATCGCAAGCATAGAGTTCCTCTTTGCGAAGGTTGTTTGTGGGTTTACGGGTAGGGTAATCACAACACAAATTATTTTTGCACGAATGTAATGGCAGAGTCGTTTTCACATAAATGGGGTCAGATTTTAGGGCATTTCATCCAAGAATTCATTCGTGAGACACTTCAACAAGTGGCTGATGAGCATGGTTTTTACTTAGATTCTCAGAGAAAGCGCAAAGCACGAATCACTAAAAAGGTATCATGGCAAGATCGCTACGGAAACTATCATGACCTTGACTATGTACTGGAACGAGGAGGTACAGAAGATACTCTTGGTCTTCCAGTAGCATTTATTGAGACTGCGTGGCGGCGTTACACCAAGCATTCTAGAAACAAGGTTCAAGAAATTGAAGGAGCGCTTATTCCTTTGGCAGACACCTATAGTCACCTTAACCCATTTTTAGGAGCTATTCTAGCAGGTGTGTTTACTCAAGGAGCGCTTGACCAATTAGAATCTAAGGGCTTTAAAATTCTTTATCTTAAGTATGAAAACATCGTTAAATCATTTACATCTGTTGGGATAAATGCATCTTTCAATGAAAGTACGTTAGAAGCAGACTTTCAAAATAAGATTGAACAATGGAAAAAATTATCAGCGCCGGATATTACTAACATCAAAAATCAAATGCTAAGTCTTGAAAAATTCCAAATAGATAAATTTATCAATACCTTAGAGCAGTCATTTGCTAGACTAGTCCAACAGGTAAATGTCATTGTCCTACACGGGCTATCTCAACAAACTTCTACTGTCGAAAATGCTATTGAATATATTCATAATTATCCAGATAATCAACCTACATTAGCCCCACCATTAAAATACGAGATTGATATTCGTTATAATAATGGTGACTTAATTCACGCTATATTTAACAATAAAATTGAAGCACTCAAATTTCTAAGAACATTTATTTAAAGTGCTAATTATATAATTCGTAATTAAGTGATAATGAACGTTGCACCCGCCATTGTAGTACTAGGTCAAAATAGCGTGACAGTAGCACGCAAAATAATCAGCGTTCTACCAGGAGCGACGCTATACGGTCTAGCGGGTCGTACATCGGGAGTGGATGTCAGCTTTACTAATTTTGGTGACACATTACGCGAGTTATTTGCTCAGGGAACGCCGCTAATTGGCATTTGTGCCGCCGGCATTTTAATTAGGACGTTAGCTCCCCTACTCTCGGATAAACAACAGGAACCACCAGTGTTAGCTGTGGCTGAAGATGGTAGTGCTGTTGTCCCCCTGTTGGGCGGACTTGCTGGAGTAAACGATTTGGCCCGCCGCATTGCTGAAGCTCTTGATATCAAACCTGCAATTACGACCACAGGCTATTTACGTTTGGGTACAACGCTGTTGTCTCCTCCCCCCGGATACCATTTAGCAAACCCAGACGATGCTAAGAAATTTATCTCAGATGTGCTAGCCGGGGCGCAAGTCAAACTAGAAGGAATAGCACCTTGGTTGAGCGATCGCAAACTACCCATAGATCCACAGGGAAATTTGACCATCCAAGTTACCGAACGTTTGGTGACTCCTACAGCCAACTGTCTTGTTTACCACCCAGCAACGATCGCGATCGCAATTAATGACACCATTGATGATGCAATCCCTTTAGTACAGCAGCTACTAGCTGATGCCAAACTAGAAAAAACATCAGTCGCCGGGATATTTGCACCCATGACTGCCGCAGCCAATCCCGCAATCCACGCTGTAGCTAGCGCCTTGGACGTACCTGCCCGCTTTTTTACCCCAAATCAGCTAGAAAGTCTGTTATCACAAGGTTATAGCCCCGTCCAAGCAGCAGCGATCGCAGCCACAGGCACATCCCCCTTATCTTCGTCATCTCCTGACGTTGCGATCGCCATTGCCCCCCAACCAATTGACCCCAACACCATCGGTCAGCCACGCGGACGGTTAGCGATTATTGGTACTGGCCCTGGTGGATCGCAATGGATGTCTCCCGAAGTCAAGGAGATACTGAAGTCTGCAACTGACCTAGTGGGTTATAAAACTTACTTAGATTTAATCGGTTCTCTGGCTGATGGCAAGCAACGCCATGAGTCCGACAACCGCGAAGAAGAAGCACGGGCAAAAATGGCTCTTGATTTGGCAGCATCTGGGCGATATGTTGCTGTGGTTTCATCTGGCGATCCTGGTATCTATGCAATGGCAACAGCAGTTTTTGAAGTATGCGATCGCTATGCCAAACCCGAATGGGAAAGTATCGACATTCATGTAGCACCAGGCATTTCGGCTATGCAAGCAGCAGCAGCAGCCATTGGTGCGCCCCTTGGACATGACTTCTGTGCTATTTCCCTCTCTGATATCTTGAAGCCTTGGTCTGCGATCGCCCAACGAATTGCTGCTGCTGCGGAGGCTGATTTCGTAATCGCCTTTTACAATCCTGTTTCTAAAGAGCGTACCTGGCAACTGGCTGAAGCAAGAAATATTTTGCTGAGACATAGAACACCTGATACCCCAGTAGTATTGGCGCGGAATCTCGGTAGACCAGGACAAACGGTAAAAGCGATCGCACTTGACCAGCTAACACCAGAAAGCGCTGATATGCGGACAATTATTCTCGTTGGTTCCACAAAAACCCGAACCATCAAGCGTAGTGATGGCAATATCTGGGTTTATACACCGCGTCGCTATATCGAATAAGCTAAAAATCTTTTAATTTGCATCCTCAAAACAATGAATCTCTTGTGGGGTGGGCAACATGAGCGCCCTAGTTGTGCAATCTTATTTGCGCGACAGCTTAGTAAGTACGAGATTAAAGCCATCCTAGCTGCTTTAGCAAGGACAGCTTTCTCATGGATAATATCGCTTCCTATCTGCTAGCAGGCGATGCATTTTACTAAGAAATAAAAACGGCGATCGTGACTATTACGTTAATTTCACTCCTGCTATCTAAGGAAGTGCGATCGCGGTTATGAATTTGATTCGGCACAATTCTAATTTTCGTTAAATAGCTTTATTTGACGAAAATTTTAGTATATGTAGGGTGTGTTAGGCGTAAGCCGTAACGCACCTGACTCCAAAGCTTTTGGTGTGTTACGCTGTCGCTAACACACCCTACGTCTATTTCAAAAATCAAATATGAGTCCTATAGCTTTATTTGACGTAAATTTTAGAGATTTGACTATCACCAGTTTTTAAAATGGGATTTTAACTGGTGTTTGCCCCTCAAAACTGTTCAGCTTTTGAGGGGCAAATTTTTGGCTTTTCAGGCTAAAATTTGATGCTTTCTCAGCCTACCTACTTACCTAATAATGAAGATAAACCATCAACAGATGGAGAGAAAATAGGGCAACTAATGATAAGTTAAGAGCATATAAAACAGATAAAAACCCATTGTGAATAATTCAGTATTAATTGCCCTTCCCCTATTAGCGTGTATAGTTCTGTCGCCAGTTAGTAAAGCTGATATCGTCCAAAAATCAACCAATCACGCCATCAAAATGTCTTCATTTAACCTCAGTTCCCAAAAATGGAAAAACCGCGTTCTACTAGTCTTTGCACCGTCTGTTGACAACCATACTTATCAGCAGCAAATGCAACTATTGCAAGCTCATAACGGCAATTTTGCAGAGCGGGATTTAGTTCTCGTTCAGGTTTTGGCAACAGATGAAAGCTATGCCAACAGACAGCCAATAGATAAGTCTTCTGCTGCCAAGTTGCGCGATCGCTTTGGGGTTGAGAAAGAGAGTTTTCGCGTGATTTTGGTGGGTAAAGACGGTGGTGTTAAGCGCAGTGATGCTACTCCAGTGAAGGCGACAGCAATTTTTGAGGAAATTGACGCTATGCCCATGCGTCAGCAAGAAATGCAAGAGCGAGGCAGAAAATAAAATTTTCTCTAAGAGAAGCTACCGAATGGTAAAACCAGTGATATCCTAATAGGCTTTACTTGCACTGTAAGATTTAATCGGATAACCTGAGCGATCGCAATTGTTTTCTAAAAAAATCTAATGAACAAATTCCTACTGAGTTTGCTTTCTTCCCCAGTGCTGATTAGCTCCATTCTCTCTATGGGAGTCATGCTAAATCAAGCACAAGCTATAGAGCCACAACCAGCAACCCAAAGCACAGACCGTTTATCTTGTATCCGCAATAAACATAAAGTAGGTTTAGTATGTGCAAGGGCTTCCGTATTGGCTCAAATTCCTAACTATCAGCGTGAAATCGAGTTTTCTCAAGAAGATGCTCCGATGCTGGAGTTTAATGATGAAGAAAGCAATGTGGCAATTAACTTATTTGGCTGCGATTGTCCTGCTTGTATAAATTCTTTACGTCAGATGCGCGGTGCAACACCTTTGGTATATTAGGATTTTACAAAAAAAGAGCAGAAAGACCACTAGTATGTGGGTAACTCAGGAACCCACATACGCCATTCTCTCAATCCGAAGGGACTTCCAAAGAATAAATTAATCAACAAAAACCAAGAATCCAATTTTAAACAATAATGATAATCATTTTAAGGGG